>CAZHBJ010000157.1:3271-8030 GCA_964530445.1 uncultured Ignavibacteriaceae bacterium | reverse complement strand
AGAGAATTATTAACAAAAATTACAAACTACCGGAACTTTTTAACGGGAAAATGAACATTCCTTTTTTAACTATTGAAACGGATGGAAATGTTTACCCACAGGTTATAGAAGCTCGTCTTGAAACATTTGCATTGCAAGCCGAACGAATTGCCGGCTTAATGAAAGAAGCGAAGTTAAACGGATATGAGAAATTATAAATAAAAAAGCTATCAGAACTGAGAGAGATTATAAGGTAATTTGAAACGATGTATATAAGCAGGTAATAAGACGGAATTCTAATTGCCGGTTCTATTTGACTTCATTATTGTGGTTTATTTTTAAAGAGGGATTTGGGTTAAATTCATGTCCTGCATCCGGTTCGCTGGGGTTCAGTTCTTTTGCAATTCTTCCGTAGTCCGGGAAATAAATTATTTGATCCTGAAAATTCAAAATTCCGCTTACATAAGGTATTTGAGAAGTAGGTTTAAAATCCAACGATTTTTCAATAAATATTTGATCAAGGGCTAATATTTCTATTATCCTGTCAACCGAATATGCAAATCTTTTACTGTAAGTATTTATTAAAATAATTCGTTCGTGCGGATTTTTCGGATTAAAGTTTTCGCTCTTAGATCTAAAAACCTCAATTAATTTATATTTTTCATTCTTAAATACTATACTGTCACCGCTCAGATAAACGTGCTTGTTCAACTCTTTACTTTTAATTATTGAGTCAATAATATCCAGTGATGTACAGTATTCTTGATTTTCAATTAAAAAGGTTACTATACCGTGCGTTGCTTTAAATAAAGCAGAGGAATTCGTCATAAACTTTACCTAACTTACTTTATTTTTTGATGCTCTCCTTTAATCCGACTTTAATAAACAAAAAACTTATTAGGTTGTTTATTACCTGTTGATTCTTTTTAATTATAAATTTAAAATTTATTAATCCCGCCTTAAGATAATTTGCTTATTTAAATAGAAGAAATACTTTTAATATTATAAATAAAATTAAATAACTCTTTATTAAAATAAAGAATAATACTTCTCCTATTCAAGGATATAAGTGATAATTTTGCCAAAATAAGTCGGCTCAATCACATCCGAAAAAGCATTCTCATTTAAGTTCATGAATATTTAAGAAGAATTATAAATAAAAAAAATCTAAGAAGGAAATATTTTATCTTACTTTACCAAGTAAGGTATGTTCATTCATGAATAAATAGTCAGTAATTATTACGGTGTATTTGGTAAACTTACCCGAAAAGTTTCTATTTACCCCAAAACAAAGGCTAAATCCCTGTTATTTTATTAAAAATTAAGAATATTTTTTTGGTTTTAAATTTGATTAACATTTCTAAACAAATAAAAACGATTGAATACCCCAAGGAATACTTTAATGAAGTCAGTATTACTAACTTTAATAATTATTCTTATTGCTTTTTCTTCGATTATTCCTCAAACCGTAAACAATAATTTCCAGGTAACCGAGGATAACGATTCTTCATATACTGTTAACTTACAATTAAGTGTAGACCAAAATACTGCAGTTTTAGGTAATTCAGTTATTCGATTTTCATACGATACTACAGCCTTCTATTTCCCGCAAATTCCGGAAGAAAATGTCAATTATCAATTTTATAATCTCAATAATTCAGACTACTATTACACAGTATCCCACCCCTCTTCGAATATTATTTCCGTAAACCTGGCATTAATGACTAGCACAGGAACAACAATAACCGGCAATCTTATGAATATTGTAAGCATTCATTTAAAAAAAATAAAGCCATCGGATAATGCAAACATTCAGCCGGTTTTACGGCAGTTTTTCAGTCCTTTATCATCCGAATTATGGTCTTTAGGAAACTGGCAGTATTCACCTGTTCCTTTACTTTTATCGAGTGCTTCAATTTTAGATTCAACCACTGTCGAACTATCATTCTCAGAGCAGGTAGACAGCAGCTCAGCCGACAATATTTCCAACTACTTAATCGATAATGGTATTAGCGTTAAGGGTGCATCAATATCGTCTAATCATACAAAAGTTACGTTAAAGACATCAGTTCATAATCCCAATAAAATATATACAATAACTGTTCAAAACGTAAAAGATATTTTTGGGAACCCGATTTTAAATGGTAATAATTTATTAAAATATAATTATTATATTGATAACACTCCTTTTAATGTTGCAAGTTTAGTTGTAAATAATAACCATACAATAACAATTAAGTTCAACAAAAGATTAGATTTTAAATCTGCTGTAAATACCAATAATTATAGTTTATCTGACAATTCTAAGGTGAGTCAATCTACATTGCAGCCTGATTCCGAAACAGTTTCGCTGAAAACATCGACTCTGCAAAAAAACACATATTATAATCTTACAATCAAAAATATAAAAGATCGATCGGGGAATATAATCTCTCCAAATCCGTTTGTTGGAACTTTTGTACTTCCAACTAAAGGAAACGGCTCCCAAAAACAAAACGCCTTTGTTCACGCAACTTCAAATAGCTGGGTTCAAAATTATGCACCTGAAAATGTTATAGATACCACAGGAATCACTGCCGATACTTCAAGATGGCTCAGCGCTACACCAATGCCGGATACAATTTCGCTTGATATGGGAAAATTAAATCCGTTGAATAGCTTACGAATTTCTTTTTATAAATGGAATGCAGGAAGATTATATGAATACTCTATTTATTCATCGAAAAACGGACATAGCTGGCAGCCACTAATTCAAAATGTTTGGTCGGATAGTGAAAAATGGACCGAAGTTGATTTCGATTCGACAAAGGCAAGATATATCAAAGTTATTTTAACACAATCCAATCAGACCCAATGGGCAAGCATATGGAAAATAGAGGCTTACGGAACATCAACTGCACCATTAAATAAATTAGATCCTTCAATACCTGATAAATTTGAAATTTCCCAAAATTATCCTAATCCATTTAATCCATCGACTAAAATTGACTTTTCAGTTCCTCAAAATAGTAATGTGAAAATTACTATTTATGATATACTAGGAAACAAGATAAAAGAACTGGTAAATGATTTTAAAGATACGGGAAATTATACTGTAGTATTTAATGCTTCAAATTTATCCAGTGGAATATATTTCTATCGTGTACAAGCGGGTAGCTTTACAGAAACAAAAAAAATGATACTTTTAAAGTAATAGCGTCAACCTTACTTCAAAACAAAAATCAGATCTAGTTCATCCTATTAATCCAGTAATAGATGGGGGAGTTGCGACACAATTGGCATTTGTTGTCAAAGGTGTCGGGCAATTTTTAAACTCACAACTAAAGTACCTTCAATTCAGCTAAAAATAACAAAAAATATTTTGGCGTTAAAGTTGAATATACGTTGACAGCTTTTGAGTTTATTAGTTCGTTAGAATAGGGAACTTACAGATGAAAATATTTTGGCTTACCGTTGTGATAAGTATAGGGGCTTTCATTTCAATCAAGTCTCAAATTATTAATGGTAAATTTTTAGTAGTTGGGGAAAACGACACCAGCTACACAGTCAAGTTGCAATTATGCGTTGAGCAAACAAGTGCAATTATGGGTAATTCGGTAATACGCTTTACTTATGATACAAATTCCGTTTATTTTCCACAAATTCCAAAGGAAAATAAAGATTACCGTATCTATAATTTGAGCGATTCTAATTATGTTTATTCTGTTTCTCATCCTTCTTCTAACACGATATCAATTAATATTGCATTAATAAATGGTACAGGCCTAGCCATTACAAAAGATTGCTTAACTATTGCTGAAATTAATTACAAAAAATTAACGCCATCATATCCCTTAATACTTCAATCTGCTTTAATTCAATTTTTTAGTCCTAAGTCCAGTATAGAATGGTCAACTGGAACATGGACAGATTCCAACAGCGTTTCACTGCCGGTTGAACTTTCAAACTGGACAGCATCAGTTAACGGCAATAATGTTAATTTAAACTGGAAAACTGCTACTGAAATAAATAATTATGGATTTAAAATTCAGAGGAAAGACTCTTTAGCAAATTCGGAATGGCAATCCATAGGCTTTGTTCAAGGAAGCGGTAATAGTAGTTCGCCGAAGAAGTATTCCTTTATAGATCGTTCAAAGTTAAAACCGGGTAATTACTTTTATAGGTTAGCACAAGTTGATAACGACGGCTCGATTAAATATTCAAATTCCATTAAAATTAATATAGCTCTTCCTGATAATTATAATTTACTTCAAAATTATCCTAACCCTTTCAATCCAACTACAACAATATCATATAGTCTGCCATTTAATAGCCAAATAAAACTTGTAATATATAATATCCTTGGACAAGAGGTAACGAAGCTGGTAGATAAAATACAAAATGCAGGGCACTATAATGTTGTATGGAATGCGAATAATCTATCATCGGGTATTTATATATATGTTCTTAGTGCAAAAGCTACAGAATTTAAACAAAGCTATTATCAAACAAAGAAAATGGTTCTAATGAAATAGTGTTAATTCCATATAAAAATATATGAAAATCAGAACTTGATAATACGGGTAGTCTAGTCAAATTTGAGATATGCTTACACCATTGTTGTAGTTTGACTTGGTTATGGAAATAAATTAAGTTTTTATAAATAATCCTTTTGTTAAATTGAAATTTCATTCAATAATTTTGAATAAACAACATTCTGTTTTCTCATAATTTAAACTATCTTGCATATCTGCATATCTATTTTCTCTTAAAAATTACTGCATAAGTAAATTTTACGTCA
>CAZHBJ010000157.1:0-3171 GCA_964530445.1 uncultured Ignavibacteriaceae bacterium | reverse complement strand
ACGATTAATGGAAAGTTTTTAATAATTGAAGAAAATGACACTAGCTATGCGGCAAAATTACAATTGAGTGTTCAGCAATCGACTGCACTTTTGGGAAATTCGGTTATCCGTTTTACTTATGATACTAACGCGATTTCTTTTCCGCAAATTCCGGTTGAAAATAAAGATTATACTATTTCTAATTTAAGCGGTTCATATTATGTTCATTCCATTACGCATCCTTCTTCTAATACCGTATCTATAAATATTGCTCTAATAACAGGATCCGGAATAACAATTAATGAAACTCCGCTTAATATAGCAACGATTAATTTTAAAAAAATAAAATCCGGCGATATAAATGTTCAGCCGGTAATGATGCAGTTTTTCAGTCCCGGCTCGGCAACTATGTGGACTGTAGGGACATGGAACCATGAATCAATAACTTCTGTCGATCAGAATAAAAATACCCCTTCCAAGTTTGAACTAATGCAGAATTATCCGAATCCGTTTAATCCATCTACAACTATAAAGTACCAAATTCCGGAAGCCGGTATGGTAACAATAAAAGTTTATAACATCTTAGGACAGGAAGTTGCAACTTTAGTTAATGGGATGAAAAATTCCGGCAGTTACGAAGTTAATTTTAATGCTAATAATTTAGCCAGCGGTATTTATGTTTACCGGCTTCAAGCAGGTGATTTTCTTCAGACTAAAAAGATGCTTCTGCTGAAATAACTTTGTAAAATCAAGACACCCAGCAATTTTATTTTACCTGCCTCCGATAAGAACTATGTGTGGCAGAGACTCTTTAATTTCTCATTTATCATTTGACAAAAGTTAGAAGGCGCTGAAAGGTAATTAAATATAAGTAATTACTTTTCAGTAAGCCTTCGTCAATTTTTAAAAATCATAAAATCTATAGCCGGTTCCTTTTCTCAATCTTTATTTTTCAATTATAGTTAATTTTTAAAAGGGCGATTCAAAAAAGAAAAATTCTTTTATAAAAGGGAAACAAAATGAAATATTCATATAATAAATTTTCTGTTTTAATATTTTTGATTTTTTATACTATAAGCATTTATGCACAAGGAATAATAATTAATCACAACTGCATTAATTTATCGCAGATACCGGACGAAATGATTGACAGCGCCAGGGCAAAGCTGCACATCGCATACGGACATACTTCGCACGGAAGCCAATTAATTGACGGAATGAACGGCCTGTATACATGGAAGGGCGATAAGTATGCCTTCGGCAGCAGCGGCAAAAGCAATGAGCTTGAAATACATGATTATGCCTTCAATAATTACGGGGGTTATGATCTCGGCAATCCGGATAGAACTACCTGGGCTATAGCAACAAGAAATTATCTTAATAATACCGATAACAGTAATATAAATGTTGTTATTTGGAGCTGGTGCGGAGAAGCCAGCAGCGCAGATTCAAACGATATTGTTGTTTATTTGAATTTAATGTCACAACTAGAAATTGATTATCCGGAAGTTACATTTGTTTATATGACCGGGCACCTCGACGGCACAGGAGTAAGTGGAAACTTAAATAAAAGGAATGAACAAATAAGAAAATTTTGTAAAGAAAACAATAAAATAATTTACGACTTTGCCGATATTGAATCTTATGATCCTGACGGAAATTATTATTTAAATAAATTAGCAAACGATGCTTGCGATTATGACAGCAACGGCGATTTAGTTAGAGATAAGAACTGGGCTGTTAACTGGCAGAATGCTCACACTGAAGGAATAGACTGGTATTCTTGCGGTGCGGCTCATTCGCAACCGATTAATGCAAATATGAAGGCATACGCTGCATGGTGGCTATGGGCTTCTATTGCAAATACAAAACTCATTACAAAAATAAACCAAGCGAAATCAAAACCTTTTAATTTCTCACTTGAACAGAATTATCCAAATCCGTTTAATCCGACTACAACTATAAGATATTCCATCTCTGGCACAGGGAGTGCGCTGGTAAGCTTAAAGATTTACGACATGTTAGGCAGAGAAGTAAAGACATTAGTAAATAAAGAACAACAAGCTGGAAAGTATAGTGTTGAGCTTTCATCAGTCAGCGCTCAGCTTTCGAGCGGTGTGTACTTCTATCAATTAAAAACGGGAAGTTTTATATCCACAAAAAAGATGTTGGTTTTAAAATAATTACTGGGTACGCAGGCTCCATTAGTTATAACCCCAAGAAAATTAATTAAGACAATATACCTAAATTTATTCCGTGAAAATAAATTTTGTATCTAATGCTTCTTGCACCGTTTAGCAATTATGTTTCCTTTTCACTACCTCAGATTTTCTATACCACCGGATAATTTTATAACCTTTAATTAATAATCTTTTATGTATTTAAAATTAAAAAAATATCATTAACTTTAAGTAATTTTTTATAGAATTGTAATGATAATTTAATTTTAAAAAATTAGACAAATTTATTTAATTTATATTAGCATTAAAAAATGTAAGGGATTATTAATTGCTTATTAAGTCAAGAACAATATTTGCAGGACAAACAATACTTTTAATCCTTCACCCGGATCATTTAAGAAGGATCGTTAATAAGATACCGATTAAATATTCATCTATAAATTTTTGTGGGGGGTTATTGTGCACAATGTGTTGATTATTGAAGACGATAATATTATTAGAAGTTATCTTAAAAGGATGATCCAAAAAAGATTTTCGTTCAATATTGCCGAAGCGGAAAACGGCATCATTGGTTTAGAAGCAATAAAGAAGGTTAAACCGGATATAATATTCCTTGATATTTCCATGCCGGAAATGAGCGGACTGGAATTCCTGGAGAAAATCAGACAGGAACCCGATTATTCAAATATACCTGTTTTAGTTTTAACCGCGCATAACGACAGCGATACAATAAAAAAAATTCTTAATCTCGGCGTAAGTGATTATATTTTAAAACCGATAGATACAGCAAAGACATATAATCGGATACAACAATTAATAGATAATATTAAATAAATAGTTTAAAATCTCAACAAAACTTAAAATGGGATTAATGTTTATGTCTTATGAATAAAGGAAAGGATTATAGAGGCATCTACCAACATTTAGTTCTTCTTTTGTAGAATTCCAAAGTTTATATTGTACCCCGGAGAGGATTCGAACCTCCGACCTACGGTTTAGGAAACCGACGCTC
>CAZHBJ010000156.1:7156-8059 GCA_964530445.1 uncultured Ignavibacteriaceae bacterium | reverse complement strand
AACTAATTTTTTCCCCATACTCCTACTATTCCCCTTCCCTTCCGTCGAGACTTGGCCTCGCCGAGACTGATCGGGAAGGGGCCGGGGGATAGGCATCTATTTCAGCAGCAACATCTTCTTTGTAAATATATAACTTCCCGCTCTCAATTGGTAAAAATAAATGCCGCTTGAAAGATTTGAAGCATTGAAATTAATATTATAATTCCCTTTACCTTGATATTGATTTACAAGTGTTTTTACTTCTCTGCCGAGCTCGTCGTAAACAATTAAATTCACTAACCCGCTTTGAGGAATATTGTAATTAATTGTTGTTGTTGGGTTAAACGGATTAGGATAGTTCTGATCAAGCATATATTTATCAGGCAGATATTGACTCCGATTTGTTGGCCGAACTCCGGTAACATAATCCGGTGTGGATTTTTTAACTATCCCTAAAAAAGCAGTATCAGCTGCAATACTTGTGTTCTTTAATTCAGTAACACTATTAAGATTATTAGTACCTAAACCGCCAACCTCAGCAATAACAACTTCTGCAGTATCACCTAGATTTAATGTAAAAGGTCCGGAAACTAACATTATTCTTCTGTCACCGGCAGCATCCACAACTCCATCAATTTTACCTGTACCTGCTACCGGATCTCCATCTAGCAGGTAAGTTCCATAAGGCGTTACATCTGCAACACCTTTAGGAAAAGGAAAGGAATTTGGATATTCAGGCCTAGGCAAATAACCTCTCATCACATTATAAAACTGCGAAGCTCCGGTTTTAAAATCCGGATCACTCCACGATGCCCCGCTACCAAAATAAGTAAAAGAACTCATCGGTTTTTGATTTACATATTTGTATCCTTTTTGCCATTTTTTCGTTTTCTGTCTCGATGATCAGTAAATCAATGGCGCGGT
>CAZHBJ010000156.1:0-7146 GCA_964530445.1 uncultured Ignavibacteriaceae bacterium | reverse complement strand
TTTTTGCCATTTTAAATTAACAACAGCACTGTCGTTGGGTTTTCCCGTATACATTGAAACTCCTTGCAAAAAAACATAACCTACAGCAGGAGCTGCTAAACCTAATCCGGCATAAACATTATCTGTTAGCTCCCCGTTATATGCAAATCCTAAATTTAATGTGGTATCACAACCTGCATAATCATCTGTAGAAGTTCCTACATCCGGATCAGCCCATTGCACTATATACATACTATCAATTTTAGAGTTAGCCGGAGTCGTCGGTAATCCTTTATAAACAAGGTCTACTTTTTTAAAAATAACATTACCAAGCGCTCCGGCAGCAGAATAAGCCCAATATGTTTCGGTAACCTCCAATCCAACAGAATCGGAACCATAAAGACCGGAAGAATTATAATCATTGTATTTTATAAAAATGGTCTGAGATGCACCAGGAATTCCTGGAATATCTATATCGGGATCGTAGGTTCCGTTTTTATTAACATCTTTAAACGGAGCGCCCTCATTCGCTGGCCATTCATCCCAATCTGTTTTATACTGATCCCTTATTGATTGAATATCTGCGGATGTAACTGCACTGGTAGATTTATTGAAAAAATCTGCTGCATCTTGGGTCAGATCGGCAGTTGAATAATCAGACCTAACTCGGCATAACCGCGTAATTGCTTTGCAGCCAGAAGCATAAGTATTGCCGTTTACCCTAACTATCTGCGAGGTTGTATCCTCAACTTTTCCTCCCCATACTATTCCTTCCGTAAATATGGCTCCTGCAGAATAACCATTTGGAAAGGCACCGTTCCATGAACTGTTTCCAACAGCCCAATCATGAAAACCGTTATCTCTTACCCACGTGGTAATATTATTAATATCCATTACACTTTGAGTAGGATTACTAGTAATCTTTGTTAAACCGTGATTTTGTTTGCTTGTTTTTAGATGGTTTTTAGAAAAAGTTGTTTGCATAGTAATAAGTAAAAATATTATACAAGTAACAGTAACAAACTCAAATTTTTTCATTTAATTCTCCCTTCGAACAACTCTTAAAAGATTTGGTTAAAATTTTCCAATAAACAGATCCGTTAAAGTGAACATTCTAAACTTATTATATTGCTATAATAGGCTATTTTAATTTTATATTGTGGAGAAAAAAGAACTGTTTGGTTAAGAAACCGACTCCACCTTTCGGTTTCGAGTTCTTTTAGTCTATGTTTAAATTTTTTACCCCAAGATTGTACTATAATAATATCAAGAAATAATAACTCATTTCAGAACTAATTTAAAGACAATAATATTTTTAGAATTATTATTCCTACTTAAGAATAATGTTTATAATAAAAGTTATGCAAATTAAATATTTATTACAACATCAAATATAATTTTTATACTTTACAAATATTTGTTCATCAATTAAATTATTGAGTTTTCAAATTATCTTTATACAATATCATTTCTTTTGTAGAATCAGGTACTTCCACCGGTATTTCTTTTTTGTAACAATTATAGACGAGATTTCCATCCATGCTAATAGTCTTGTAATTGCAAGGTAAAATCATTTTGAGTTTTGTTTCAATGTTTGTGTTGTTAGTATAATCAATATTGATTTTTACACAACAATCCTCCGGAATAACTGAAATAGAAATTCTTCCTCCTACCACAGGCGCATTTGATATTGAAAAAGGTTCGCGTCCTTCAAACCATTCAATAGGGATTCCTGCGAAAAGAATAAGTTCGACAAAATCCGATGAATCGGTAAATCTTTCATAGATAAATGCATCCCTAACTGCTGAAATAATTTCTGCAGAAGTCCAGCCGTGGTGTCCGTCCCCCATTACACCGCCGCCTGTCCAGGGATGTATTGCTTCGGGGTAATTTAATGTAGGACTTGCAAACGAAACTACGTTATTTAAAATTTCCCAGAATTTATTTCTTTTACCGCAATATAAGAAAGCGTGAGCCGTTTGTAACGTCAAATAAGTATTCATACCGGAATGAATAAAATTTTGGAAAAACATTCCTTTGTAAAAAAATTTCGAAATAATTGTTTCAAGTGTAGAAATAATTCTGCTATCGTTTGGACTATATAACTGAGTTGGATAAACAGCACTCAAAGAGCCTATCATACCGCAGTCTATTCCTCTTGAAGCGGATGCCGGAATTGAACTTATACCATATTTGGTCTGGACCATGTTAATTGATCTTTCCAAATCTGTTTTATAATTTTCAATAACATCTGGGATCTTAGGATTATCCTGTTCAATTGAAAGTAATTTTTGAATATTTCTAAATGAAAATAAGCCTGCAAGAGCCCAGAAATTATCCCAGAAATAATAATCTACCAAACCTAAGTGTTCCGCACTTAATCCTGCAGGAAATAATCCGTAAAAAGGTTCTTTAGAATATTTCTTATCCTTTAATCTAAATTTATCAATCCATAATGCACCCTTTAGCAAAGGTCCGTATATATTTTTAATTGAATCAAAATCCCGGCTTATCATTGCGTGCCTGTATAAATACCAGAGGACTTGACCGTTAGAATCCCATTCTCCTTTTTGTGAGCGGAAAAAACCTTCCTTATCCTGAAATTTGGAAAAACTTTTAATAACATTCGAAGTTAAATTGGAGTAACCAAGCTTATCCAAAGCTTCAAGCATAAAAACCGCATCACGAATCCAAAATTGATGATAAGTAAATGGTCCGGGTGTTATTGTATCTTTATCAATAAACATTAATAAAGAAGAAGTAGAAGATTTAACTAATGAATTTATTTTCGCATCGGGAGTAATTATTTTTGCCGAGTGTTTTAAAATACTATCCCAGTATTTAATAGAATCATCATCGGGGAAAAATTTATTGCCGGAATTATTTAATTCAAGATTTATTCTGCATGAAATGTTGGTCCTATTTTCTTTAAGATTAAATACAGCAATAGCATTTGCTAATCCGAAGTCACAATTAGACGAAGCTTTTATACTTTTCTTTCCCAGGAAATTAAAGGAATCACCTTCATTAAAGTTTGAACAGTAAGCAAAATCCGGCTTACCGTTAAAAATTAATTTATTTATTTTGTTTATAAGGAAAGAGCTCGAAATATTGTCGAACGAAATATTGTTTACCGGGCTTATTCCTTCAGGATTAAACGGACGAATTGAAAAGATAATTGAATATCCTTCTTCTTTTTTTAATTCGGCAAATGCCGTGATAAAAAGTGCAGAGTTAACCGTATATGTTTCCAGATTCAACGAACCGCCTTCAAACTCAAAATTAGTAATAACAATCGGCAGATCGTTTTGCAACGATTGGAAGGCTTTTTCTTCAGTTGACGGAAGTAAAATCTTATCACCGACTTTAAGCCAAACATCAATAGACCAGCCGTCCCGAAAAGGAGTAACAAGTCCGCGAGGATCAACTATCGGTTCCACATTACATTCAGTATTTCCAACTGCCGTCCAATTCCGTTCGGTAACATTCATCGAAAGACCTAAATGTGAGCGCGGAATGAAAGACAACGATTGAGGATTATACTGCTTTACCACCCAGTAAGGTAAAACCCAATCAAGCTTGCTCTGGAATACAGTGTAATTTAATAATCCTCTTGAAAGCTGAACTGCGTTAAGTGAAAGAAGCTCGGTAGGCAGCGTATCTTTATTTAACCCGCTTATATCATTAGCCAGACCGAACATTTTAACGGCTAATTTTGAAAAGCCGAAAAGCGAAGTAACCCAGGCAACTAATTTTCTGATCATTTAAAAATCCCGTCTGGTAATAGGTTAAATAAAATATTGATCAAAAATCCTGCTAAAACATATAGTAAACAACAATTTGAATAGAAATAACAGAAAATTAACATTCAATTAATAATTACGTAACATCCCCGGCGTAAGTTGTTCACAAAAATAAAAATATATACGGGGTAAAAGATGAAAGCTGTATTCTTTTTTATTTTAAGTCTTCTTGTTTTGTTTTTACAATACTTGTTTACGGGTAAAAGAGTAAAGCACGTTTAATAATAAATTCATTTAGAGTGTCAAACTTAATTCGAATAATCAGTTGTAAATAATAATTTAAATTTAAATAAAAATTTATTCACTATGGAGATGGTACAATCGAAACCGCAGATACAAACAAATTAAAAGTAGCTTATTTTGCCGGAACTATGAAACAAGGTCAGGACGGCGTTACACGTGTTCTATACAAAATGATAGAACAGCTTAAAGAGCATAATGTGGAAAATATTTTTTTCTCGCCTATTATTCCGGAAACTGCCCAAAGGCCTACTCCGATGTTTGAGGTTCCTTCATTAACCATCCCTATTTATAAAGAATATAAATTTGCAATTCCGGGTTATAAAAAGTTTGAAGAAAAACTAAAAGAATTTCGGCCGGATATATTACATATAAACTCGCCGTGTTCTCTCGGATATGCAGCAGTAAAATACGGACAAAAGAATAATATCCCTGTTGTGGCAACTTACCATACTCACTTCCCGAGTTATGCAAAATATTATAAGGTAAAAGCACTTGAAAATCTTGGGTGGAATTATTTAAGAACACTGTATAATAAATGTGAATCTGTTTATGTCCCATCCGAACCTATAATGAAAGAACTTGAAACTCACGGTTTGGATACAGTACAATTCATGCCTCACGGTGTTGATATAAACACATTCAGTCCTTCTTTTAAGTCAAGTTATTGGAGAGAAGGAATTGGATTACAAAATAAAAAGATAATTCTTTTTGCAGGCAGGCTGGTATGGGAAAAAGATCTTAAAGATTTAGCAAAAGCCTACAAAATAATTACTTCGCAAAGAAATGATGCGGTCTTTGTTATTGCAGGCGACGGTCCGGTTAGAGATGAACTTAAATCGATGATGCCTAAAGCAATCTTTTTAGGCTATAAAACCGGAAAAGATTTATCAATGATATACGCATCAAGCGACATTTTTGCTTTCCCCTCAACTACCGAAACGTTCGGGAATGTAACTTTGGAAGCGATGGCTTCAGGTATTCCGCCCGTATGCGTTAGAGAAGGCGGATCTTACGGTATAATAAACGACGGCGAAAACGGATTAATTGCAATGCCGCATAATCCCGAAAGTTTTGCGGAAAAAATAATTTATCTTTTGGAAAATGAAGAAAAAAGAAAAGAGATTTCAAATAACGCATATAAATTTTCGCAGACTCAAACCTGGGATAAAATAATTGCCAAACTTTTAGAAAACTATAATGAAGTAATTAGCTCATATAGAAAAGCTTTAAAATATAAAGAAAGAAAAGCAGCGTAAAAGTGCAAAGTCAAAGGTGAAAAGTTTAAAGAAGATACCGGTTTCCCGATTCCGGTCTCCGGTATTCCATTTCCGTACTGGTTCTCAGTTCTTTTTTCGTATTCTATGGTTGCTTCTTCTTTCCACCTTTTTCTTTTCACTTTCCTCACGTCTCTCTATTCCATCATTCGTTTAAAAGAAAAATCCCCGGATAACCTATAAAATATTACCCGGGGTAAAATCTCAATGCAACCTTCGAAGCTACTTGCTGCATTACTATATGCTAACCTCGAAAGTTACGCGTCTATTCCCAATGTGTATGGAAAAACTTCTTTCTCGGTTTGTCTATTCTTTCATAAGTATGAGCACCGAAAAAGTCTCTTTGTGCTTGTAAGAGATTTGCAGGCAATCTTTCACTTCTATAACTGTCATAATATGAAAGCGCACTGCTGAAAGCTGGTACAGGGACACCAAATTCAACTGAAGCCGCTACAACTTTTCTCCATGAAGCCTGCGCTTTATCAATTGCATCTTTAAAGTAATCATCCAATAATAGATTTAAAAGTTTAGGATTTTTATCATAAGCTGCTTTAATATTATCAAGAAATTTTGCTCTTATAATACAGCCGCCGCGCCACATTAATGCAATACCGCCGAAATTGAGATCCATTTTGTATTCTTCACTGGCTGCCCGCAAGAGTTGAAAGCCTTGCGCATATGAACAAATCTTCGATGCATATAAAGCTTGACGTATATTTTCAATAAATTCTTTTTTATCTCCTTTAAACTCGGCTTTAGGTCCTGTTAAAACTTTGGACGCAGCAACACGCTCTTCTTTAATTGCACTTACTGTGCGTGCGAAAACGGCTTCGGCAATAGTAACTGCTGGAATACCAAGATCAAGTGCTACCTGGCCTGTCCACTTGCCGGTTCCTTTTTGTCCGGCGGTATCTAAAATAACGTCAACCATCGGTTTGCCGGTTTCATCATCTTTCTTCAACATTATTTTACTTGTAATTTCAATTAAGTAGCTGTTCAATTCACCTTTATTCCACTCAGCAAAAACGTCATGCATTTCTGCCGGAGATAAGCCAATCACGCTGTGCATTAAATAATATGCTTCGCAAATCATCTGCATATCGCCGTACTCAATTCCGTTATGCACCATTTTAACAAAATGTCCGGCGCCTCCGCTTCCTACCCAATCGCAGCAGGGAGTTCCGTCTTCAACCTTAGCGGCAATAGCCTGCAAAATCGGTTTTACAAGAGGCCAAGCTTCAGGATTTCCGCCCGGCATAATTGACGGACCCCATAAAGCGCCTTCTTCGCCGCCGCTTACCCCGGTTCCGATGTAAAGTATGCCTGTATCTTTAAGATCATTCATCCTGCGGTTTGTATCTTCAAAAAAAGAATTACCTCCGTCAATAAGTAAATCACCTTTTGAAAGATTCGGTTTCATTTCATTTATAACAGCATCCACAGGTTTGCCCGCAGGAACCATTATTAGTATTTTTTTAGGCGATTCAAGTCCGTCAATAAATTCCTTTAATGAAGTTGTTGCAATAATATCTTTTCCTGCAAGATTTTTTTTAATTTGATTAACTTTTTCCGTGTCGGAATCTAACCCCATTACAGAATAACCGTTTCTTTCAACATTCTGAGCAAGGTTTTGTCCCATAACACCAAGTCCGACTATTCCAAATTTTTGTTTTTTCATTAATATATTCCTTTTTTCAAATATTAAGTCATTAGTAAGATTAATTAAAGATAATCAAATAATGATAAAATAAATGTGTTCAGGTTTTCATTATAATTATTTAGATCCGGAAACTTACTTCTTCCACCAAGGAATTTCCGGCAGAAGCTTTTCGAAATCTTCAATTAAT
>CAZHBJ010000155.1:0-8070 GCA_964530445.1 uncultured Ignavibacteriaceae bacterium | reverse complement strand
TCCGATTAAAATAATTTTTAATTCAACACTATATTGATCAAATCGAACGGAATAAAAAGATAAAAATCAACATATTCTAATAAATCATTTATTTTTTTGCCGGAGAATAATTAACAATTGATGCTTTGCTTTCATTATTCATCCTATCAAGCGAAGTAACCAGATAGACATGAGAATTACGTAATGCATTTGTGGAAGAATCCGTAAAATAACTTTTTGAACCGCTGATTATTTTTAAGATATGCTTTGCATCATTTAAATTAATTTCATTAGGCTGATTAAACTTGTAGATTACAAAACGGTATGCCGAATCTCCATCTGAAGCCATGGCCGGTTTGTTCCATTTTAGAATAACTCCGGCTGAATCGCCGGTTGCAGATAAATTTACAGGCGGTAAAGGTGGAACCGAATCTATCCATGGCATTGCAGGAATGATAGAAGGATATTTATAATAAAGTTTTAAAGAATCGGCAAAATGAGAATAATTTTGGGTTATCGATTTTGCACTAAAGAATATTGTTCCGCCTACATTTAACATTTGACGGCTTAACTTAATTTCTTTTTCAAGTTCGGAAGGATTACCTTTATAATCAGGTGCAGCCATCTTTGAAGAAAATATACCGATATATAATTCCCTTCCATCAACAACTGATGACCACCAGGGTAATAATTTTGCAAAGTCCGCATTATTATTCCCGATTGCCCAGTAAAGCTGAGGAACGACATAATCAACAGTTTTATTCTTTATCCAGTTTAACGGATCACAATAAATTTTTTTGTAAGATTCATACCCGTTGGTTCCTGCGTATTTATTTTCAACAATCCCGAATGGACTCACTCCGAATTGTATTTTGGGGTTAATAGATTTAATTGTATCGTAAACTTCGGCTATCATCTGATTGATATTATTTCTTCTCCAATCATCAACGTTTCTAAATTTCCCTTTAAATTTTCTAAAGGTTGCGGCATCTTGATTTGTAATATGCGGAGTATACGGGTAAAAATAATCGTCGAAATGAATCCCGTCAACATCATATCTTTTAACTACATCGGCAACTATTTTTGCAATGTAATGTCTTACGGCAGGAATACCTGGATTAAGCATTTTATAATTTTTAAAATTCAAAATCCATTTGGGATGAGTTTTTGAAATATGCGAATCAGAAACTTGATAATCCCCTATTTCTCTTACTGCACGATAAGGATTAAACCAGGCTTGTATTTCCATTCCGCGAAGGTGTGCCTCCGAAATAGCAAAAGCCAGCGGATCGTAGAAAGGCATCGGCGCTTTACCTTGTTTCCCGGTAAGCCAGTATGACCAGGGTTCATAAGATGATTTATAAAGTGCGTCGCATTCGGTCCGTATCTGGAAATAGACTGTATTTATTCCGGCAGCTTTTAAGCTGTCAAAAATTGCAACCAACTCGCTTATTTGTTGACCTGAAGTTTCAAAAGGCGATTTCGGCCAATCTATATTTTTAACGGTTGCTATCCATGCACCTCTAAGTTCTCTTTTCGGATAGATATATTGCGCGCTTAGTGTGTGAGAAACAATAAAAAAAAGAATTGAAATAATAAGTATTTTACTTTTCATATTAAAATCGTTTTTTTTAAATCAGTAATGTTTTTAATGTATATAAATTGAGTAACTAAATTATAAAAAAAATTATAAATTAATGGAAAAGATAAAGATTTTGTTTATTTGTTTAGGAAATATTTGCAGATCACCTGCTGCCGAAGGAGTTATGGCTTCGCTAATAGAAAAAGAAGGCCTTAGTGAATTAATTTCTGTCGACTCAGCCGGGACATTGGGCTATCATCATGGAGAAAGCGCCGACCCTAGAATGAAAGTTCATGCAGAAAAAAGAGGATACAATTTAACAAGCATTTCTAGAAAATTTATTCCGCAAAAAGATTTTGATGAATTCGACTACATAATTACGATGGATAATTCAAATTTTAAGGATATTAAGAAGCTTGATTCGGGAAATAAACACAAAGATAAAGTTTTTAAAATGGCACAGTTCATAAAAAATTATAAAGTTAGTGAAGTGCCCGACCCTTATTATGAAGGACCTGAAGGTTTTGAATACGTTTTAGATTTGATTGAAGACGGATGTAATGAAATACTTCATAAAGTAAAAGATGAAATTAAGCAGTCAACTAAAATCAAAAATTGAGGAAATTACCAAAAGTAGTATCCAAGCACTATCGCCGGTTTCCGGGGGCTGTATTAGTGAAGCTTTAAAATTGGAGATGGATTCCGGGGAATTATTTTTTCTTAAGCTGAATAATAGTAATCCCGGGGATATGTTTATAAGGGAAGCTCACGGACTAAATGAGCTGTACAAAGCAAAAGCGATTAGAATTCCTAAAGTTATTAATTTCGAATCTTCTTTTATCTTAATTGAATTTATAAAACAGAATAAAAAAGCTGAAAATTTTTACGAAGAATTCGGACGCAAATTTGCCGAACTGCATAAATTCACGGGTGAGAATTTCGGATTTTATGAGGATAATTATATAGGCTCAAATGTTCAAAAAAATATTCCGGATACAAACGAAAAGAGTAATTGGACCGAATTTTATTTTAATAAAAGAATTCTTTTCCAATTAAAGCTTGCAGAAAAAAACGGATATGCAACAAAGGAATTAACAACTAAAATTAATTCGCTTGAGAGTAAAATAGGAAATATTTTAAGCGGGAGTGAAGAACAGCCTTCCCTGCTCCATGGGGATTTATGGAGCGGTAATTTTATTGCCGATGAAAACGGGAATGCATGTTTGATAGATCCGGCGGTTTATTACGGTCATCGTGAAGCTGATTTAGCAATGACAAAACTTTTCGGCGGATTCAATTCCGAGTTTTATCATTCTTACAATGAATACTTCCCTCTTCCGGCGGGATATGAATATAGAGAAAATATTTATAAGCTTTACCACGTTTTAAATCATTTAAATTTATTCGGACGCGGATATTACAGCCAGGCAATAGCTCTTTTGAATTTTTATCTTAAATAATATTATACTAAGCGAATGAGAAGTCGTTAACTCCTCATTCACTTAAATAGTTTATTTTATATCAACTAAATGGATATCGAATACAAGAGTTGAGTTAGCTGGAATCGGTCCTCTGGCTATACTCCCATAGGCTAAAGAAGGCGGAATTATTAATTCTGCTTTAGCACCTTTATTTAATAATTTTATACCTTCTTCCCATCCTGGAATAACTTCATGAGCACCCAGCTTAAAAGTAATTGGTTTACCTCTTTCAATTGAGCTGTCGAATTTCTTCCCGTTTGATAAAAAACCGCTGTAATCAACAGTTACAACATCACCAGATTTTGCTTTAGGGCCGCTGCCTTCCTTTATTATAACATATTTTAATCCGTTCTTTGTAGTTTTTATTTTTGTAGAATCAACAGCCCATTCTTCTACGGGCGCTACTGCATTTACTAAACTTACTTGAAGTTTAATATCCGTATTAGGAGGGACAGGCCCATATCCTTTTTTACCATAAGCTAAATTTGCAGGAATTATTATTGTTCTGGTACCGCCTACCTTCATTCCGGCAATACCTTCGTAGCTGCCATAAATAAAAGTTCTTTTTTCTAGTCTATATCTGTATGGCCTAGGGTTACGTTTGGTAGTTGCAATTAAATCTTTTGTTTTAGAAGTATCTTTGTCCCAGTTTTCAAATAAATTTTTGTCGTTTTTAATTATCCAGCCGTTAAATTTAATAGTTATAATATCTCCTACTTTTACTGTACGACCGCTTCCAACAGTATCGTTTTCATATTTTAAACCGGACTTCATCGTAACCACATTAACTTTTTTTTGAGAACATCCTGCAATTAATATTAATAACATAATAACTAGAATCTTTTTCATATATTTCCTTTAATTTTAGATAAAAAAATTTTTACAAATGAATTTTAACAAATCAGTTTTTTAACATTGCAACCAAATCAAGTTCAATTTTTTCTTCACAATAAAAAGGCTCGCCGAAGTTTTTCCCTATTTGAAATCCATAGAACTTTGCGCGCGATTCTATATAATTAATAAAACCCGGGCGGCTGATAAATGTTTCAGGTTCGGTGCTTTTAGGATTGTGAAATTGAGTACTGTAAGCTTTAACAGCTTTCATTTTAGTCTCAAATTCACCTGATATATCTATAATAAACGATGGATCAAAAGTATAAGTCTGCATAAAATAATACAATTTATCAGGTCTATACGATTCCTGCGGAACTTCTTTATCAAAAGTTATTACTTTACTTAAACCGGTGGAAAACATTGCCCGTTTAATTAAATTGCTTGTATCGATATGATCCGGGTGCCGGTCATTAAAATAAGGAGCAAAAATAATCTTAGGTTTATACCGCCTGATTGTCATAATTATTTTTATCAAATTTTCCTTATTATTTTGAACATTACCGTCGGGAATATTCAAATTTTCTCTTACGGCAGCTTTTAAAATTATAGCTGCCTGAAAGGCTTCTTTCTGCCGGGTTTCCGCAGAACCCCTAGTCCCAAGTTCTCCTTTGGTTAGATCTATAATCCCGACTTTCATTTTTTGTGACGTTAATTTAGCAATTGTGCCTCCCATTGAAAGTTCGGCATCGTCGGGGTGTGCACCGAAAACCAGTACATCTAAATTCATATTTTAAACTTTTTAATTTTTTTTGAATAATTGGAAAATGAAGTTATAAATTTTTCTTATAGTAATCCATATAATAAAGGATTAAACGTAAATAAAGAGAAAAATCCAATAAAATACTTATTTAGATTTGCGCCGATTTATATCAACTAACAATTTATTTAATTATTTTAAGTTTATGTTGATAAAAAACAACAAATAGGAATATAGACATTCGAACATAAAAAAATAAGTAATACTAATTTATATTTTTAAATTGGAATATTCATGATTGACAAAACCACTAATTTTACTTTCAATGAAAATGAAAAAGCATTTATAAACGGTAAAATTTACACTGTAAATGAAAAACAGCCGATTGTTGAAGCTGTTCTAATCAGAGGGAATAAAATAATTTTTACGGGAAGTAATTTGGATGCAAAAAAAATGTTTACTCCCAAAACTGAAATTATTGACTTAAATGGAAAGTTAATGCTTCCCGGTTTTATCGATGCTCATGCTCACTTTATAAACGGCGGATTTTATATACTTGGGTTGGATTTACGTCATGCAAGATCGACAAAAGACTTTTTACAAATTTTAAAAAAATTTGTCGAATCTAATAGAGGCAGTTGGATTACCGGAGGAAATTGGGATCACGAAGCCTGGGAAAGAAAAGATTTACCGACTAAAGAAATGATCGATCCATTTACGCCTAACACTCCGGTATTCATAAACAGGTTAGATGCACACATGGGACTGGCTAATTCATATGCTTTACAACTCGCCGGAATTAATAAAGATACCCCAAATCCTGACGGCGGAACTATTGTTAAAGATCCGATAACCGGAGAACCTACCGGCATTTTAAAAGATAATGCCATGCCTCTTATTTATGCAATTATTCCGGAAAGCACTGAAAAAGATAATTATAAAGCCGGCCTTGCAGCTTTGGATGAAGCAAGAAAAAACGGTATAACTAGTGTGCAGGATATTACTTATAAAAACAACTTAATAACATTTCAGCAGCTTGAAAAAGACAGTAAGTTAACATGCCGGATTTTTACAAGACTTCCGGCTGCAGACTATAAAAATTTAGTTGATGCCGGAATACAATATGATTTCGGCAGCGATAAATTAAAACTTGGATCTATTAAAGCTTTTTCAGACGGTTCGTTAGGCTCTTCTACTGCCTGGTTTTTTGAGAAATATAATCAAGATACAACTACATTCGGGCTGCCAACTGCTATAGTTGCCAATGGAAAACTTGAGAAATGGGCGTTGGATGCAGATAAAAATAAGCTTCAAATATGTACACATGCTATAGGCGACAGGGCAAATGCATTTATGCTCGATCTTTATGAAAAAGTTGAGAGTACCAATCCAAAGTGGGATAGACGTTTTAGAATTGAACATGCGCAGCATGTAAGAAAAAGCGATATTAAAAGATTTGCCCAATTAAACGTTATAGTTTCAGCTCAGCCGTATCATTGTATTGATGACGGTGTATGGGCAGAAAAAAGAATTGGTAAAGAACGTTTAAAAGAAATTTATTCCTTTAAATCTTTTATAGATAACGGGGTAAAATTATGCTTCGGAAGTGATTGGCCTGTTGCCCCGTTGAATGCAATTCTGGGAATTTATGCCGCAGTAACAAGATGTACTTCTGATGATAAAAACCCTAACGGCTGGATACCTGAACAAAAAATCAACGTTGAGGATGCAATAAAATGTTATACAATAAACAATGCATATGCGGCTTTCGAGGAAAATATTAAAGGCAGCATTGAACCCGGCAAGCTCGCCGATTTAGTTGTTTTAAGCGATGATATCTTATCAATTGATCCGGTAAAAATAAAAGATGTAAAGGTTGATACGACAGTATTTGATGGAGAAATAATTTATAAAAGAGATAATTAGATTTCCCAATTTTTATAACAATACAAAGAATACACAGGTATTTTAAATGTGAAAGATAAATCCGGTTGTTGAAGTATAAGCAAAAAATTTTAAATTGATTTTAGAATCTTTTCAAAATAACCATTCCTATTTCATCCCTATAATCTTCTTTGCATTTACAACATTTTTTTAATGTAAGGACAAGCAGCGGCTTGTCCCGGTTTCTAATTTTTTATTTCAACAGCAGCATCTTTTTCGTCTCAACATAATCTCCCGCTTTTATTCTATAGAAATAAACTCCGCTAGGTTGATTGCTTGCATCCCACTTAACTTCATAATATCCCGGCTTCTGCTTTTCGTTTACTAATACAGCTATTTCTCTGCCGAGAATATCATATATTTTCAATTGCACAAAAGTCCCTCCTTGGGAGGGATTTAGGGAGGCCACTGTGTATTTTATTGTTGTACTTGGATTGAATGGATTAGGATAGTTTTGATTCAATATGTAAGAATTCTGTGAAGTTATTTTACGCTCTTTTACATAAACGGCATAAGGCTTTATTTGTGAAAATACCCATGGGAAAAGCTTAGGATTATCGTATGATTCGGCCCAAATGGCATGATAGCCGCTAGGATATTCAGTATAGAGATGTTTGACACCATTATTTAGATAGTAATTGAGGGAATCATTAGAAATACTTAATACCCTAACTACGGGGACAAAGATTTTTTCATATGCTTCGCACATTTCCCTTGAGAAAGAAACCGGTACACTGTTGTCCAACGCTCCGTGAAAGTTCCATACCGGAACATCTTTGAAAACGCTAACTTTGGAAATATCTCCGCCGCCGCTCATGGGGACGGCAGCAGCAAATTTACCGGGAAAACGCGTAATCATATCCCAGGTGCCGAAACCTCCCATTGACAACCCTGTAATGTAGAGTCGATTCGTGTCGATACTGAATTCTTCAATAAGCGCATCCAGCAAATGATTAACAACTGATAATTCTTTAGTGATAGGCATTTTGTCAATATTACACTTACGTGTAACCGGATCGACATTAGCCCACTTACTGCCAACAGGACATTGAGGTGCGACGACAAAACAAGGCCATCTATGCTGGTTGACAGTATCAGCCCAAGATGTGGCAAGCCGATTATATTTAATTTGTATTTCGTTATCCGTACCGCATTCACCTACACCGTGCAGGCAAAGCACTAACGGATATGATTTGCCAGTATCGTAATTCTCAGGAACAAATAACCTGTAGGGCAGTGTTGTCGATTCAAATGTGTGCGATCGTTTCAGGAACTTCGCAACAATTTCATCCCTGGATTGTGCATACACATAATTACAGCATAAGTAAGGAAGTAAAAAGATAGCTGTTAATATTAAAATCTTATAATTTTTCAATTTGCCTATCCTCTATGATTTGTCTTATCGAAGTAAAATCATCTTCTTTATCTGAATAAATTTTCCAGCTTTAAGTTGATAGAAATAAACTCCGCTAGAAAGTTTTGATGCATTCCAA
>CAZHBJ010000154.1:0-8109 GCA_964530445.1 uncultured Ignavibacteriaceae bacterium | reverse complement strand
CCGAAGCTGAATATATCTATCTTCTAGAAAAAGTAATTTAAATAATATAAATATGAATGGTAGTTCGCATAATTTATTTAGGAATAGCTACTCGGTATAAACAAAATGTTACATGAATTTAAAATCACGAATAAAACAATTAGCTTTCCAAAATTAATAATATTTAATTATTTGTTGCTTTTGAGTTTCGGCAGGGTTGTATCCGGACAAGATTTAATTTCGGATTCTATAATTGTAATCGCTCCAAAATACACAGAGGAATTTAAGAGGCGGCAAGAGGCACGAAAAGACATAAGGAACGGCCTAATATATTTATTTAAAAGCGGCTGGTTCGGTGCGGATAAAAAAATTGATAGCTTGTCTATTAATAAATATGGATGTAAAATTCAAGCAGAAGGCTGTACGCCTGTTAAAGGCAGAGAATTTTATAATGATGAAGTTATGAAATATTTAAATAAAAGAAACGGGAAAGGATGGTGGAAACAATTTCTTAAGGATGTTTCAAAATTAAACTTAAAGGAGCCGCCTCCTTTACCGATTAAAGATGATTAAATTCATAAAGCATTTGTATCAATATAAATTAGTCCGATCGTAATTATATTAGATGCTTTATAAATCCTAAATGTATATCTCCCCTATTGTAAACAATTTTCTCTGGTTATGTCCTTATTTGTTTTTCTAATTCATTGTTATCCCGAGCGGACTTGTCTGCCTCAGGCAGAGTCGAGGGACGATTTAACTGTTAATTATTTCAGCAAATTAGACCACCGCTTTTTCTTTCCAATGATTGTGCATTTATTAAAAAATATTTACATTAATTTTGTCTGTTTTGATACAATGTTATGGGGCGGGGATTTTATGACTACACTAAGACAAATACGGGGACAAACCGGATACAATAATCACAGTCCAAAAAATGCCGAAAAGTTTTTGCTTTATTTGAAATAATAGAATTAAAGGAAATGTAATTCCAAATAAACGCAGGTAATGTTGCTGACTGTATGAAGTTGTGAAATGTTAATTGCATTAAAAAAATGTTTCTGATATAAGGAATTATTTCAATATATCTTAGAAATGACAAAAAAAATGGGTGAAATAGGATAAATTTTAAATAATATTTACCTCATCAAAAAAAAAATTTTAACCCGTAAGGTGAGCCATGTCGAGGATGAAATATTATTTACTAAAATAAATTAACGGAGAATTAAATGAGCAAATTAATTCCATTTATTTCAGCTGTAATATTATTGTGTCCTTATAGTTATTCACAACAGAAAACTTTCGGCTATAGAGATACCAACGGAACTGTTAACACTATATTTCTTGTTCAGGATGGATTTGTTCTGGATAGTGTAAACTCGAATAATCAAAAATATAGATTCGAATACAATCATGCAGGGAAATTATCGAGAGATATTAATATCATAACTCTCTCTGCTTTGGTAACAGTGGACGGACGTCAAAAGTGGATATCAATACCCGGCTGCAGAGACTTTTATTACAATAACAAAGGAGATGTTGATTCGATGGTTGCCAGCGGCTGGGATGACACTCTGGGTGTATACGCAGATAATTCTACCGGTTATACAATCCACTATTCTTATGATAATGATGGGCTGCTGCTCTCAAAAACTACTTCAAATGGAGGAGTAGCTTCAAGCATAGATAATTATAGTTATGATTCAGTGGGGAATCTTACTTCGATTCAAACGACATCAAATGGACCGGATACAGTTTATGAAATCAGAGAATATGATTCACTTAATAGATTAACAATTATAAAAAACATTATTAACGATACACCATTCGATTATCAGTATATATATCGCTATGATTCATCCGGTAATGTTAATTATCTAATCCAAACTTCTTATACCGGCAAGATTAGCAATAAATATAATTATTTTTTTAAATTCGATGGATCAGGAAAAGTCACTGACGAAACTGCCTTATTTAAGTTTCTTCCCGATTCAACTTGGGACGATACTTTAGAAATAACATTCAATTATGATGAATATGGTAGGATAATTCAGATGGGCCAATTTACTTGGTTCCATTATAATCAGGGCGGGAATCTTGATTCGATGGTAATTACACATACCGTTTTCAGCGGCTATCTAGCCAATAAAGGGACGTTTGTTGATTCTTATGGAAATAGTATTACATTGCCTAATTACTCCGGATATAATCATTTCTATTATAGCAGCTTTATCACAGGAATCAAAGAAGATAAATTAAACAATAAAACTTTTACTTTGTCGCAAAATTACCCGAATCCTTTCAATCCTATGACAACTATAAATTATTCTATACCAAGCGCAGGCTTTGTTACGCTAAAGGTATATGACATACTTGGAAGAGAGATTGCCTCACTGGTTAATGATGAAAAACAGCCGGGCGAATATTCAGTTAAGTTTGATGGCTCAGGTCTTTCTAGCGGTATTTATTTTTATCACCTACAGTCAGGTAAATTTACCTCAACTAAGAAATTAATATTGATGAAATAAGATATAATCAAAATAAGGAGAGAGAAAATGGTATCACGAATATGTATACCAATTCTAGTTTTCCTAACTCTATTGGGATGTTCTAATAAGAATACTGCACCTACAGAGTCTCAATCTATTAATGAAATATCAGATGCTGAATATGCTGTTCTTCATACGATAATTGATTCTTTATATTTTTTCCATACCGATTCTTTACTTGTTCTCAGAGATTCAACAACTACAGGACTTTATTTTTCCAATCTTGATAGTGCTATTACAAATAGTCTGCAATATGTTCAGAGACATGTTAATTCTTTAAAGGCGGAGACAATGGAGGACTATAAATTTAAAAATCTTACTCATATGTATATTCAATACCCTGCAAAAGTTCATCCGGCATGTGTACTTTCAAACCAAGCTCTCATTGGTTATCCATCTATTGAAGTAAGCAGAGTAGGATTTAGTTCAGATGGAAAGCAGGCAATCGCATATGTTGGGCGTACGGATACCCCTCTTGCCGGTTTTGGCTGCTATCATATTCTTTCGCAAAACCAAGGGAAGTGGGTAATTATTGGGATAGTGATGCTTTGGATTTCATAAGCACATGCATAAATAATGATATCCAAAGAAATGGAATAACATAAATTAAAACGAAACAATAATTATTATTTCAATCATATTTATGTTAAAAAATATTTATAAGATAATCTTAATAAAAGCTAAAGGAAATTTTATCAATAAATATACTGCCTAATAAGCGCATCAACCCGGCTGCATTTGTCGGCTGACGGATGGACGGCTGGTTAACAAAAAGTCCGCTAAGTAATTAAATATGGATTATGAAATGAAAAAGACATTATTACTAATTGGTTACGGTGTTTTTTCCATTATATTATTTTTTCAAAGCTGCAAAGATAAATCTGCAGATCCGAATGAAGATACTACAGTTCAACAAGATTCGGAAATAACAGCAAAACCAATAGTTAAAAAGACATCAACGGATTATACCCATAAATTATTTGGAGCTTCATTTCCCCAAAAGGAATCGCTTAAAGAGATAGGTGAGGCATATAAAAATAATTATTCTGTAGCTCTAAAAAATCAATTAATAAATTACATGAAAGAACAAGCTGATAGCTTAGGAGAAAACGGAGAAATCTTTAATGAATGTATGGAAATGACCGGCTGTAAAGATATTTATTTTATTTCCTTACCAAGCTACGCGGAAAAAGCGAGATATGAAGGAAACGATGTTTGGATAATACAATTAGTTTGGGGACTGAGGCCTTCAGATTTAAGCCACTATATGTGCTTTGCAATAAGTACAAACAATAAAGATACCTTGGATTTTAAGAGATGCAGATAAATCTACAGTATTTATGATGTAATCTAATAAAACATTCTAAGCCGATAGAAATCCAGTCCCCGGCAATTTTGAGATTTTTAAAATAGTTGCTCCGATTAAAGTATCTTATTCAACTGAAGTGCTCTGATAAGTTTATTTCAAACTGCGCTTGCATGTAAAGTTAAGTATGGTTTTGCATAGTCTTCGGCATTAACTTTTTAAGCTGGATTGTTGTTTCCGTCTTCGTCTCTCTGACTAAGCCGATAAAATGGGCGATTTACCTGCAGCAGGCAGCTTAAACGATAGGCCGTTAAGTTATAAAACAAAAAGGGAGAAAAAAATGAGAGGTAAAATATCATTAATTAATTTTTCACTATTATTAATGTTAGTTGGTTGTAATAGAAGTTATGAATTTAAAACTGCAAGTGCTCACAATGCCGTAAAATATCCTGATAATAAATGGTATAAGGATAGCGCTATTGTTGATGAAGGCTGGGACGGCTCGAAGCTGAAACAAGCCGATGATTATGCAAGACAAATAGGAACAGCAGCGTATATGGTAATCTATAAAGGTGTTGTGATTCATTCCTATGGTGATATTCAGAGAAAATATCGGATACATTCTATTTGGAAAGCTTTGGAAAGAGCAATAGTTGGTATTTATATAACTAATGGAATTATCGATACAACAAAAACCTTAAAACAGTTACAGATTGAGGATAAACCAAAACTTACCGAACAGGAAAAAACAGCTACAGTTGCAGATATAATTAGAATGCGCTCCGGTATAGTTCACAATGCGGCTGCTGAAAACCAACAGATGAGAGAAAGCAAACCTAAAAGAGACGAATACAATCCCGGTGAGAAATATTTCTATAACAATTGGGATGCTAATGTACTCGAAACAATAGTTTCTAAGGAAACAAAAAAGGGATTTTATAAAAACTTTTCTCAAATAATATCGAGATCTATTCAAATGGAGAGTTTTGATAAAAATGATGTTGAATATCAGTACGATCTTGAATCATCGATTATACCATCGATAAGAGTAAAAATGTCTACTGTTGATTTAGCAAGATTTGGTTTATTGATTTTGAATGGCGGGAAATGGAAGGATAAACAAATAATTCCGCAACAGTGGGTTGAACAATGCTTGAAGCCTCAGGCAAGAATTGAAGCAGGTGAAGTTGGATTATTTTGGTTAAGGGTAACAATAGGTCCGTTTAGATATATCAGGATGTATTCTGCAGATGGATACGGGGGTCATCAACTAAATATCTTTCCCGATAATGACTTAATATTTATTCATAGAGCTAATACTTTCAATAAAGAAGAATATATTTTGGATGTAACTA
Source organism: uncultured Ignavibacteriaceae bacterium (assembly GCA_964530445.1). Taxonomy (GTDB): domain Bacteria; phylum Bacteroidota; class Ignavibacteria; order Ignavibacteriales; family Ignavibacteriaceae; genus FEN-1297. The sequence continues at coordinate 2,920 of CAZHBJ010000154.1, read as the reverse complement.
AGATAGTTGGATTAATGTATCGCATATTCGATGCAAAGAGAGATATTTTCCCTAAAAAGTTTTTTGAGGCTATAAATAATGAAGGAGTTGACAGCATAAAGGAATTGACAAAAGGAATGGTTAAAAGGGAAAGAAAAGAATTAGGAATAGATAAAGAGAAATAAAAAAAACAATATGCAAGAAGTGTAACGCTATAAAAAAAGATATTATAAGTATTCAGGTCGATTTGCCGAACCAAGCATTTCAAGCCGGCAGCGCCTGCCGGCTGGGCGGTTTACCTGCCGCAGGCAGCAGCTTAAACGCAAGTGGTTACATGGCGTTGAACATGAATAGGATTACATCCAAGGTATCGCGACGGTAATGTTCAAAGACACACAATCAAATAAATAAACATAAAAATTTGTTTCATATTAATATTAAGGTTAATATTAAAAATTGGAAATGAGGGACAACATAATAATATATAGTGATATCGAAATGACAAATAATTATATTAATAAATGAAGGACAAATATATGGTTACAGTAATTATTCAACATGAGGTCAAAGATTTTTCAGAATGGAAAAAAACATTCGACGGAGACGGACCTAATCTTACTAAAGCAGGAATTAATCTAATTGGTCTCTATACAAAGGTCAATAATCATAATGATGTGACAATGATTTTTGAAGCACCAAATGCAGAACTGTTTGAAAAAATGATGAGCGATCCCGGAAGACAACAAGATATGATGAAAGCCGGAGTAATCAGTGTACCTACATCAGCAATTTTAAATAAGGTTTAATCAAAATCTAAAAATATTTTGTAATTAGGTAATGACAATCTTGCAATTCATACTCTGCTATTACTAAACAAAAAAGTATCCGGCATAAATATTTCAGATTGATAAAAAGAACCACGCATAACCAAAATAATTGTATATCTAATACTAAGTATAAAAGTATTTAACTATATAAAATACACACCATATAATCATATGTTTCTACCCGACTGCGTACCTGCGGTCGGTGAAAAACATACCCCCGGCATATTTTCCCGTTTCGGCAAATTCGTTCAAAGTGTCCGTACTAAATAAAGAAATTATTCATTTTTAATTAATTTATTTCCCTGGGGCTGACATTCTCATCTATTTTTTCATCTCCTTAACTCCCTGCTTTAAAAGTCAGAGAAGTCCTCTTTCTTCTCTGCCGACTTTAACTGTGATTATATAGTCGTGGGAAAATTATAGAAATAGATACAATCTCTATCGGCACATTTTACTTAAGGAATTGTGTAATTTTTTCATCTAAAAAAATTATTCCTTCCCGCACACCTTTATTTTTTACAGCGTGTAAGACAAAATTGCTTAGAATACTTAAATATTTCAAGATTTCTTCTAAATGGCATAATCATTGTAAATACTATAATGCTTTATAAATAATTCAAAGATAAATATAGTTAAAGTATCAGGTTCATTTAGAATAGAAATTGTACTTTTGGCGATTCTTTAAATTTTTATATCATTATTAATGATCAGCTTGGTATAAATAATCAAGAATATTATTCATGAAAATATGAAATTAGAAGTAAGAAGCGATTTAGTATAAATATATGTTATGCGCAAAAAATGGAAATAATAATTAATACAAAATCAAAGGAGCTTATAATATGCGGAATCTAAAAACATTTATGGTTTATATGATATTGTTTGTCTCGGTTAGTATGCTTTCCGCTCAAACATTAGACCTTCAAAATATTCCAAATGATAAAATGCAATTTGGTATTAGTTATGATAAAGCTTTTTATTCAAACGAATACTCCGATTACAATATGTCAGCATTATCCGGCGTATACCAGATAAATGCAAATATTCCAATTAGCTCAAAATTTAATATAATTGGAGATATACCTTACGTAATTACAAATTATGAAATAAATTTTGTTGGTTTTAGTCAAAGTTTTTCAGAAAATGGAATTGGAAACATTTTTATCGGATTGCAAACTAATTCTAAATTAGTAAATAATAAAAAATCCATATTCACATTGGGTCTATACTTACCAACTTGTTCTAAAAATGGAGCCTTATGGGGATTGTTAGCCGATGATTATTACTTCCCCAAATATTATCCTAATTTATTTAGTATGTATTTTAATTATGCTTATCATAAGATCAATACCCAAGGATTTAATTATGGATTTGAATTAGGACCGGATTTATCAATTCCAACTAAAAGTAATTATAATAAGACAGAATTATACATTCATTACGGAGTAATTGGAGGATATCAGATAAACAAATTGCTGTTTAATTTGGAATTCTTAGGTTACGGAATAATAACTGAGCATGTAAATAACTTTGGAGATAGATTTATAAATATGGTTAATATTGGTGCTCAATGGAAAGGTACTACAATAACTCCCAAGATTTTTTATAAAATATATTTAAGAAACGATATAAGGCACACTGTTGATGGTGTATTAGGCCTAGGGGCAACAGTATCAATAGATTGATTAATAAATAATAGTACATAACAAAGCATTTTAAGCCGACAGCTTTTACGCACTCAGCATTTTATAAATTTTAAATGTATACAGCAGTAGTGTCTAAAATAATTTTGAAAATGAAAATATGTTTTGGAAAATAGAAAAATTTGAGTCGTTTCCTTTAACTAATAAACCCATCCCCACCCTTCCCTTGACAAGGGATGGGCTTATAAGATAAAATAACTTACTGTAAATATTCTGTCAGAACATTAACATATAATGATATATTGACAATAAGTCTCTCCCTTTTTAAGGGAGACCTGCCGGCCGGCAGGCAGGGATTAGAGAGGATTAATCTTATTTTGTATGGATTTGGTATATCTCCCCTACTGTAAAACAATTTTTCTTTGGTAATGCGGAACTTGCCAATAAAAATGGGATAAAAATATTTAAATT
>CAZHBJ010000153.1:0-8119 GCA_964530445.1 uncultured Ignavibacteriaceae bacterium | reverse complement strand
TAATGGGTTTAATTATGAAGGTTCTTATGAAACTGCTGTAATTGTCGGCGGGGGACTTGGTGCTGCGCCATTTCCTTATTTGATCAGAGCAATCGGTAATCAAAAAAAAGTTATTTCGTTTATCGGCGGTAGAACTTATAAAGATGTAATTACACACGGGATGAAGAATATTTCTGTTGCAACAGATGACGGTTCATTGGGATTTAAAGGCACGGTAGTAGAATTGCTTGAGAAGAATTTAAGTTTATTAAATCAAAATAAAATTAAAATTTTTGCTTGCGGTCCAAATGCCATGTTAAGAAAACTAAAAGAATTCTGTATAGAAAATAATTTCGAGTGTGAAGTTTCTACCGAGTGTGCTATGGCTTGCGGTTTCGGAATTTGTCAGGGCTGCCCGATTGAGTCTACTGAAAAATCAGATAAATATTTATTAGTGTGTAAAGACGGTCCTGTTTTTAATGTTAAGGATGTAGTTATATGAGCAGTATCGATTTGTCGGTTCAAATAGGACCTTTGAAGCTACGAAACCCTATTATGCTCGCATCCGGAACTGTTGGTTACGGGAATGAAATATCTGAATTTTTAGATTTAAATAAGATTGGGGGTATTGTTACAAAGTCCTTGAGTCTAAAACCTAGGAAGGGGAATCCTCCCCAAAGAATTGTTGAAACTCCTTCAGGTATGTTGAATGCAATAGGTTTGGCAAATGTAGGTGTTGAAGTTTTTCTAAAGGAAAAAATTCCCTTTCTAAAAAAATATGACGTTCCCTTAATTTGTAATATTGCAGCAAGCACAGTTGAAGAATATGTTGAGTGTACAAGAATATTAACTGAAGAAGAAACTATTAAGGCATTTGAGATAAACGTTTCGTGTCCCAATGTAAAGGAGGGGGGACTGCAATTCGGTAACAATGTTTCTATGGTTGGAAAAATAACTTCAAAAGTAAAAGCCGCAACAAACAAACCTGTAATAATTAAATTATCGCCGAATGTTTCGTACATTTTCGAATTTGCCAAAGTAGTAAAAGAAGAAGGCGGTGACGCTGTTTCCGCAATAAATACCTTAGTTGGAACTTCTTTTGACATTAATAAACGTAAGCCCAAAATTTTTAATATAAACGGAGGATTATCCGGGCCTGCAATAAAGCCTGTTGCCCTGGCTAAAGTTCTCGAAATAAGTAGAAATGTCGATATACCGGTTATCGGTATAGGGGGAATAATGAATTGGAAAGATGTGGTTGAATTTATGATCGTAGGTGCTTCTGCCGTTCAGCTTGGAACATTAAATTTCATAAATCCTGCCGCATCTCTAGAAATATTGAAATCGCTTGAGAAATATTGTGTTGAAAATGGAATTGAAAAATTGTCGAAGCTGACTGCTTCATATATAATTTGAAAATTATGGAATTAAAACCGGCATTAGATAAGCTTTTTTCGCTTCATACATTCGGTATTAAGCTCGGATTAGAGAATATTCAAAAATTTCTTTCGACTCTGAATAATCCCCAAAATAAAATAAAAGCTATTCATATTGCGGGTTCCAACGGTAAAGGAAGTACGGCAGCATTCATTGCCAGTATTTTAATGGAATGCGGATATAAAGTAGGCTTATATACATCTCCTCACTTTGTTAAATTCAATGAGAGAATCCAAATAAACACCAAGCAAATCCCGGATGAATATATTGCAAATTTTATTTCAGAATGGTCCGGTTACATTGATGAACAGAAGCTGACTTTTTTCGAAGTGACTACCGCAATAGCATTTAAATATTTTGCCGAAAATAAAGTTGAGTTTGCGGTAATAGAAACAGGGCTAGGCGGCAGGCTGGATGCTACAAATGTTCTAAATCCTTTAGCTGTAGTGATAACTTCTATAAGCTTGGAGCATACGAATATTTTGGGAGATACAATTAGAAAAATTGCTTTCGAAAAGGCTGCTATTATTAAAAAACAAATTCAGGTCTTTATAGGTAAACTGCCCATGGAAGCTGAGGCAGAGATTGAAGAAAAATGCAGGGAAAGTGAAAGTAAGCTATTTAAAATTGAAGATTATATAAATATAAATGAAAATAAATTAGAACTTTATACGGAAGAAATAGAATTGGACGATTGGAATATACCGTTGAGAGGGACCTATCAAAGATATAATGCAGCACTTGCATGCCTTGTGGTATCAAAAATATTATTGAGTGATAATCTGAAATCTTTATCTAAGGGTATTCAGAATGTAATTAAAAACACAAGTCTGCAGGGCAGATTTGAGTATTACCATCAAAATCCTGATATTATATTTGATTCGGCACATAATCCTGAGGGCATTCAAAATTTTCTATTGGAATTTCAAAGGGACAAGAATAAATACTCCAAAAAGATTCTATTATTTGGAGTAATGAAAGACAAATCCATAAAAGAAATGTTATCAAATCTGCAAAAATCTTTTGATGAAATTCATTTTGCAGAGATAAATGTTGAAAGAACATGCAAAATAGAAGATATTGAAAAAATTGCTGGAGAAATGGATTTGAAAGTAATACCTGAGAATAATCCCGTTCAATTTATCAATGATTTTAAAAATATAAAAACTAAGGATTGTCTGGTTGTTTTAGGAAGTATGTACCTTTTAGGCGAAATAAAAACATTTATACAAACCAATTAAATTGCTTGACATTTTTTTTAATTAAATGTATGTTTCGATTGAGCCTCTTGTTCCTATCAACAAAAAAACAATGATTTTAAATAAAAATTAGTCCCCGAATGCATATCCGGTAAAACCATAAAAGAAATTTAAAATAATAAATAATTAATTACTTAACCATAAAAACAAACAAATTAGGATCGATAAAATGCCAATGGATATTTCTGAACTCAAATCGAAAAAGATTGTGGAACTAAACGCTATAGCCAAAGATCTTGGTATCTCCGGTTACAGCGATTTAAGAAAGCAAGAACTGATCTTTAAAATTCTGGAAGCCCAGACAGCTAAAGACGGATTAACTTTCTCGAAAGGTGTGCTGGAAGTTTTACCTGATGGTTACGGTTTCCTCCGTTCATCGGATTATAACTATCTGCCTTCACCCGACGATATTTATGTTTCACCTTCTCAAATTAAAAAATTCAGTCTTAGAACCGGAGACTTTGTAAGCGGGCAAGTTAGGCCGCCGAAAGAAGGCGAAAGGTTTTTTGCGCTGCTAAGAGTAGAGGCTGTAAACGGCCTTGAACCGGAAGGTATAAGAGAAAGAACTCTGTTTGATAACCTTGTACCTGTGTATCCTACAAAAAGGGTAAGTCTTGAATCCGCCCCCGGCGAATATTCTATGAGAATAATGGATCTTCTTTCTCCGATCGGAAAAGGACAAAGAGGATTGATCGTTTCTCCGCCTAAAAGCGGCAAGACAATTCTGCTTCAAAAAATTGCCAACTCAATTACAAGAAATAACCCTGAAATAAAGTTAATTATATTACTGATTGATGAACGACCGGAAGAAGTTACAGATATGGAACGTTCGGTTAAAGGTGAGGTTATTAGCTCAACTTTTGATGAGCCGGCTGAAAGGCATGTTCAGGTTGCTGATATGGTAATTGAGAAAGCAAAAAGGCTGGTTGAAGCTAAAGAAGATGTTGTTATTCTTCTTGATAGTATAACCAGATTAGCTAGAGCTCACAATATAGTTGTTCCTCACAGCGGAAGAATTCTCTCTGGCGGTGTTGACGCCAACGCTCTTCACAAACCGAAAAGATTTTTCGGTGCAGCCAGAAATACGGAAGACGGAGGCAGTTTAACAATTATTGCAACTGCTTTAATCGATACCGGCAGCCGTATGGACGATGTTATCTTTGAAGAATTCAAAGGAACAGGTAATATGGAATTGGTTCTTAATCGTGATCTTAGCGATAGAAGAATATTCCCTGCAATTGATGTTAACCGCTCCGGAACGAGAAGGGAAGACCTCCTAATGAAGGAAGATGAACTTGCTAAGGTTTGGATTTTAAGGAAAATACTCAGTGATTTTAATCCTGTTGAAGCTATGGATTTCTTGTTGGATAAAATTAGAGGAACAAAAAATAATAAAGAATTCTTAAACAACATGAACAGCTAAAAGCATTAAAATTAAATGGGAATTAACCCTTCGGATTATTTTATTAATTATACAGTTGAAGCAATTAAGGTTCTTTATACTCTGTTAGCCCTGAGTAAAATGCCCTGACTTAAATTTTACCCCTGGTATGAAGTCTTTAAAGTTAGATTTAATATTCAACTTAAAAATATAAGCTGACCTGCTTTAATATTGAATAGCAAATTTAAGAACTATTCTCTGAAAGGGATTAATTTTGTATTTGGCGGTATTCATAAATAAACGATATATTTATAATTAAATAACAATTTATTTATTTAGCCGATGCTTAAAATCTTTTTCCGCTTTATCTTAATCTCAGTCATATTTGTTTTGTTTTCAACCGTAAGCAAATGTCAGAGATTTCCTCATTTAATTTTTTCGGAAATTCATATTGTTCCGGCGGATTCCGCTAATACAATTTACTATTCTTACAGAATTCCATATAATAGACTGGTCTTTATAAAAGACGGGGATGATTATACTGCAGATTTTAAAATTGCTATAGAAGTAACCGATTCCGCATCAAACTATATTGCCAGGCAAAGCGAAGAAAAAAAAATAATTGCTGATAATTTCGATGAAACTAATTCTCATGAGAAATATCTGGAAGGGATTTTATCATTCCGTGCTCATAACGGCAAATTCAATTTGCTGCCGATTATATCGGATGAAAATTCAGGGCGCGACTTAAGGTTACACCCGATTAAATTTTCTACTAAGCCAAAAGAAAGTTCGAATTTTATTCCCCCGGTTATTTGTAATTCTCTTCAATCTAAATGTGATAATTCGAATTCGTTCGAATTGACGAATTTTGAAGGAAGTATACCTTTTAGTGAAGATAATTATTTTATGATTATTTCCTCTCCCGATACAACAATAAAGCAAATTAAAGTATCTTTAGTCGATAAAAATGATACTGTTTATTCTGGGAGTACTGAATCTTTTTTTGATTCCGGCATTTCATTTAAAGAATGCGGTAATAATATTACAATTGATGAAAAGAATAGCGGAAAGCAATTTAGAAATTTCATAGTTAAAGATTTCAGCGGAAAATTAAATGAGGGTAAATATCATGTCTATATTTATAAGGGGCGCGAATCAAAACCGGACAAATTTTTTATTTTAGATGTAAGATGGTTTAATAAACCGTTTTCACTTTATGATCCCAAAGAAGCGATCAGAATATTAAAATACGCAGCCGATAAAAAATTAGTTGACTCCCTTTTAAGTTTCGGTTCTTCAAAATATAAAGAAGTGCTTTTTAAATATTGGAAGAAATTTGATCCTACAAAATCTACCGAATACAACCCGCTGATGAATGAATTTTATACGAGGGTTGATTACGCAATAAGGAATTTTTCTCCATTATCAAAGAAAAACGGTGCGGATACGGATAGGGGAAGAATATATATAATATACGGAATGCCGAAAAAGATAGAACGGACCTCAAATAAATACGGAAGAATGGTTGAACGATGGATTTATGAAAAGCCGGATAGAATTTTTGAATTTGTTGAAAAAGACGGTACCGGCAATTATACACTGCTGAAAAAATAATGGATAAATTTACTTTTACTTGCGGAGATATTAACGGAATCGGGCCGGAGATTGTAATTAAAGCTCTAAATAAAATTACATCAACTTCAAAAGATAAATTTATTTTTATATGTCCTATAAATGTATTTAAAAAGAATCTAAGAATAATAGAACCTGCTTTTAATTATTTAATTACTGACGATATCCGGAAAGCTTTTATTCAAAAAGTAACGATACTAAATATAGGGGAGTATAAATCTACTTTCGGCAAACCGACAATTGATTCCGGAAGTGCGGCTTTCGATGCAGTTAAATTATCTTTCCGTCTTGCAGACAGCAAAATTGTTGATGCTATAATAACTGCTCCTCTTTCAAAATCAGCCGTAAACTTAGCCGGCAACCACTTTCCGGGACACACAGAAATGTATGCGGAATGGTCAGAGGTTAAAAGTTTTGTGATGATGTTTTTATCGAATAGAATGAATGCTGCGTTGGCTACAATACACGAACCTATAAAAAGAATTCCGGAATTAATTAAATTAAACCCGTTAAAAAAGAAAGTGGAAGTAATTTTAAATTCATTGATTAAGGATTTAAATATTTCATCTCCGAAAATTGCCGTACTTGGACTTAATCCCCATGCAGGGGAAGAAGGATTGATAGGTAAGGAAGAACAAAATATTTTAAAACATTTAATAAATATTAAAGAATTTAACAATTACTTGAGTGGTCCTTTTTCACCTGATGCATTTTTTGCTAACCGGATGTATAAAAATTTTGATCTGGTTTTGGGGATGTATCACGACCAGGTTCTGATACCGTTTAAATTAATTAATTTCGGAGCAGGTGTAAATTATACTGCGGGATTGCATATTGTACGCACTTCTCCTGATCACGGAACTGCATTCGACATTGCAGGAAAAGGCATCGCGAATGAATCAAGCATAATTAAGGCATATCAATACGCTAAAAAAATTGTAATTAATCGAAAGAGATTCGGTAAGGTTGAAGCAAGCTAAAATTTACGAAGAACTGCCTATCATTTATGATCATCTGATGAAGGCGATAAATTATGAAATCTGGGCAAAGTATATTTTTAACATAATAAAATCCTACGTTAATAAAGACGGATTAGTTCTTGAATTGGGCGGAGGAAATTGCAGGTTCGCAAATTATTTTGTAAAATATTTCCCAAGGTTAATAGTATCGGATATTTCTAATAATATGCTTCGTGCGGATAATAAAAATTTGGCTTCAAAAGTTTGTTGTAATATGTATAAAATCCCATTTAAAATTAGTTTCGATCTGGTTTATTCAAATTTTGACAGCGTAAATTACATAATGAGTAAAAATAAATTATTCGAATTGTTCAAAGATGTGTCGCGTGTGTTGAATGAAGACGGAGTTTTCACTTTTGATGTAAGCCTTGAAAAGAACAGTATTATTCATACAAAAGAGCCTGAAAGAACCGGAGTTTATAAAGGTATTCATTTTAAACAAACAAGCCAGTATAATAAAAGAAGCAGGATACATAAAAATATTTTTATATTAAAAGAGAAAAATAAGACTATTAAAGAAATACATCGTCAAAAAATTTTCCCTTTCGAAACTTACTTTGAAGTTTTGGATTCCGCCGGACTTTATGTAAAACATTGTTATAATGCTTTTTCTTATAATGACGGAACTCCCGATTCGGAAAGAATTCAATTTATTACAAAAAAGGTCAAAAGAAATGCTGTCATTTAATAATGTCGCCTTTGGTTATCAGAATCAGCCTGTCTTTACGGATTTAAATTTAAGTCTTCAACAAGGAGAGTTTTGTTTTTTAATTGGGAAGAGCGGATCGGGAAAGAGCACTCTGCTGCAGCTTGTTTATATGAATATTTTACCTACTTCGGGAAATGTAACGTTTGCTCAATTCGATTCAGGCTCAATAAAATCCAGAGCACTTCCATATCTTAGACGTAAATTAGGAATAATATTTCAGGATTTCCGTTTATTAAAAGACAGGAATATTTATGAAAATATATCTTTTGTGCTGGAAGCTACCAATACGCCGAGAGGAGAAATTAAAAGAAAAGTTAATAATGCTTTAACGGATGTCGGGCTATCTCACAGACGTTACAGCATGCCGGACGAATTATCCGGCGGTGAAAAGCAGCGCATCGCAATTGCCAGGGCAATAATTAACGAACCGGTTTTAATTTTAGCCGATGAGCCTACCGGGAATTTAGACCCGGAAACTTCTTATGAAATTTTGGAAATTCTTCTTAATATTCATTCGCGAGGTACGGCAGTTTTATTTGCTACCCACAATTATGAAATCGTAAAAAAATATCCCGCAAAAATATTTAAACTGCAGGACGGTAAAGCAGTAAAAGCCGTACTTAAACAAAAAGAATAATAAAAATAATTTTAACCAAGCTTTTCGAGAATATTCTTATTTACTTTTTCAATAGAACCGGAA
>CAZHBJ010000152.1:0-8184 GCA_964530445.1 uncultured Ignavibacteriaceae bacterium | reverse complement strand
TTATTTATTAATTGAGGTTAACCTCAATATTGCTTAAACCCTGATCAAATATTTTTCATCAGCTTCTTGTATAGGAGCACCTACTAAAACTTGATCCCCTTCAATAAAGACCGAACTTCCCATCTTATCATCTTCAGTACCATCGCTTGCAACGGTAGCTCCGAATCCGTCATTTAGCTGCCCGTCAATTGGAACTAATTTTGTTTCTTTGACTTGAGCGAAAGAAATATTAAAAAATAATTCGATCAATAAAATGATTGTCATATATATGGTCTTCATCTTGTCTCTCACTTTTTAAAGATGAATTTATTTTATTCTATTAATATCAAATTGAAGATAATCAGCATTAAAGCAGCTGTAATAATTATGATAAGCGTATAAATTCCAATAGATAATAACTTCGTTTCTTTTTCCAGTTGTGAGAAAGATTTTTTCATTCTTCTTTTTTTATTAAAATTTAATAAAGCAATAAATGATTCTTTGAGCCAAAATCTCATTTTATTAACCATAGCAAATAACGGCTTTGTGTTTAAGCTGCCGCCTATTTTATACGGCGTAGTCTGAAAGACGAAGACGGAAACAACAATGCCGATTAAAAAGTTAATGCCGGAAGTTCTGCAAACTGTATGTAAGTTCACACGTACACTCGGTTTGCAAGTTAATTAATTTAGTACGACTATCTTGAATAAGTACACTCAAACGGAACGACTAACCTAAGAACCCCATAAAAGCCGAATACGAAAAAATGGTTATCTTTAAACATTTATTAAGCAGCTACCATGCTTAAATAATTTCTAATAAAAATAATTTAATATTTTTTAATTACTTCTCTCTTTTGAAAGTTAGAATTTTGGTCGAATTATTATTATGCATAAACGTCTGTATTATCAGGTTTGGTGATTTAAATTCAAACTGTACATAATTTCTTGCTTTATCCGGATCGTTAATGTCTTGATAATCAATTGCCTTACATACACTTTTAGATATGAACCAATATGCGCAAACCGTTACGTCCGGGCCCATAATTTCAGTTTGAATACCTTTATCACTTTTCTTATCATAACCAAGAAGCGCTTTCCCTTTCATCAATATCTTCCCCTTTGTTTTAGACTTAATACTATAATCCAAGCCGCTGCCATAAGATTTAATCTTAACTATTAATACAGTGTCTTTGCCTAATTCACATTTCCAATTACCATCAAATTGTTTGAATAATTCAGATTGATTAAGCCTAATATTAGTAGTTTGTGATCGTATCTCAATTGTGGTTGCTATAAATAAAAAGGTTACTGTTGCTATGAAATATTTTATTTCCATATAATTTCACTCCTTTTTATTATGCTGCCTAACATTGATGATTAAGCAATCTTTTCTATATGAAGGATTACAGAATATTGTATATACAAATTAAACGAAAGGAATGGCCGGAAATGGTTTTTTTGTGACTATCTTTTGCTGTTTTAAGACAAAAAATAATTTGGAAATGTTTTAATAGGTTTTCTTAATAAATATCAATTATTAGTGGATTTTAAAGAATTTGAAGTCTTTTGGTTAAACTCGGAAGGCAGGCATTCAAAATACTTTTTAAAAGCACGTGTAAATTGGGAAGGACTTTCAAAACCAACTTCATATGCAATTTGTGTTACACCCAGATTATTTTCAATCAGCATTTGTGCAGCCCGTTTCAATCTAAGAATTCTGATAAATTCACCTGGGGCTTGTCCTGTTATTGCAACAAGTTTTCTATGGAGCTGGCGTTTGCTGATGAAAAGATCCTCTGCAAATTTTTCAGTATTATAAATACTGCTATTCAAATTGGTGTTAACCGAATTTAAAACCTTTTTCATAAATTCATTATCAACAATATTATTAGACAACATGTCCGGCTTTATGTTAATTTCCTTACTAAATTTCTCGCGGAGACGCTTTCTTTGATCAATAAGGTTTCTCATCCTTGCGAAAAGTTCTTCTGCATTAAACGGTTTTGTCAAATAATCATCAGCACCTATTTCCAGCCCTTCGATCTTACTGTCTTCTGTTGCTTTAGCTGTTAAAAGTATTACAGGGATGTGGCTTGTCTGCCAATCGTTTTTTATTCGATGACAAAATTCAATTCCTCCCATCCCCGGCATCATAATATCGCTGATAATAAGTTCAGGCATATTTTTTAAAGCTGACTCAATTCCTTTTTCCCCATTCTCGGCAAGGAGTATATTATAATCTGTTTTTAATAAATCATAAACAAAGGTTCTTACATCTTCGGAATCTTCAACAAATAAAACTATATGTTTATTGTTATTTTCTTTATCCAAATCATTATTTCCTATTTGTTGATCTTTGATTAATTCTTTATCATCTACTTTTTCAATCCCTTTTGAAGAAAATTCATTAGAAACAATACTATTAGTTTCATCTTCATAATTTTCTATTAATGGAATTGTTAAAATAAAAGTTGTCCCAATCCCTTCTTTACTTTGGACAAATATATCCCATTTATGCAGAGTGACTAATTCTTTTACAAGTGCCAAACCTATTCCCGAACCTGAATAATTTTCGTTTTTGGTATTTTCAATTCTGTAGAATCTGTTAAAAATTTTATTTTGATCTCCTTCAGGTATTCCTATTCCGGTATCTTTAATTTCAATTTTTGCCGATTGATTAGTTTCCTGATTATCTATAGAAATTCCAACACTAATACTTCTGCCTTCCGGCGTAAATTTAAAAGCATTGCTGAGTAAATTATTAATAATCTTTTCGGTTTTATCTTTATCAATAGACGCAATTATACTTTCAACCGAAGAATTAAAATTAAGAGTAATAAATTTTTGCTCGGCTAACGGAATAAATGAATAAGTAAAGCCTTTTATCAAGCTCACCAGATCATGCTTTTGTATATCCAGCTGAATTGTTGAGGCTTCAAGTTGTGAAAGTTCAAGAAGTTGATCAATTAGATTCTGAAGCTTCTCGGTATTTCGTAAAATCATTTGATAATATTTTTTAAGATTATCTTTAATTCTTCCGCTTATAAGCTGTTCTAACGGTCCTTTAATCAGCATTAAGGGGGTTCTGAATTCATGTGATAAATTTGCAAAGAACTTTGATTTCATATTTTCAATTTCACGAAGATGTTTTGCTTCAAATTCCTGTATTTTAAGCTCATGCTGCAACCGTGTACGATACTTCTGAAATTTAATAATAGCTGCGGCTCCTAATATAAATATTAAAACATATAATCCGACAGCCCAGGGAGTTTGCCACCACGGCGGAGTTATAGTTACTCCTAATGTTTTTATATTTTTATTCCATATTCCATCACTGTTTGTAGCTTTAACTTTAAATGTATACTCCCCCGGATTTAAGTTTGTATATGTTACAAACCTTCTTGAATTACTTTTCACCCAGTCTTTATCAAACCCTTCCATCTTATAGGAATATTTAATAGATTGCGGAGAAGAATAGTCCAATGCGGCAAATTGAAAAGAGAAAACATTTTGCTTATAATTTAATTTTATGCTGCTAGTATAAAGTATACTTAACTTCAAACCGGCGTTCGCATTTACTTTAACAGGTTCATTAAAAACCATAAAATCAGTAATTAATATGGGAGGAGAATAATTTGAAAGTTTTATCTCATCCGGTGAGAAATAGTTAAGACCTGAGGTGCTTCCCATAAAAATAATTCCGTTTTCATCCTTAGAGACTGAAGATGAGTAAAAGCTCTCCCCTATTATACCATCCGCATTATTAAAATTTGTAAATTTGTTCTTCACAGGATTAAATAATGTAATCCCCGAATTGGTACCGAGCCATAGATTGCCTGCATCATCTTCAATAATGCTGTTTATTGAATTATCCGCTAAGCCGTCTTTGATTGTAAAATGAGTTACCTTAACCGAAGGCTTTTTTATACTTACGGAAGTATTAGAATCATTTATTTCAAATTTGTTTAAGCCGTTATTTGTACCTACCCATAAAATTGTATTAATAGATTTTTGTTCTTTCTCGTGATTTGTTGATTCACAAATAGAATATATGCTGTTGCTGCTTATAGTTTTAGGATTATTATCTTCATAAATCCATCTATAGAATTGCCCGCCGGAATTCTCTTCAAATAAGTTCAATCCGCCGCCGTTTGTTCCTATCCATATTCTCCCTTTTTTATCCTGGTAAATTACCCAGACATCATTGTGGCTTAAACTGTTTGAATTAGCTTGATTATTTAACCAGTGTTCATACTTACCTGTTGAAGCATTAATACATCCTAACCCGAATCCCCAATAACCAATCCAAATATTCCCACTCTTATCTTTGAATATTGATTTATTATATTTGACCGCAGGTGTAGCAAATTTTTTACCGTTATATGAAAAAGGTGCTAATTCTCCGGACTTAATATTAAACCTATATACCCCAAATCCATAGGTCCCGATCCAGAGTTCATCTTTTTTCCCGGGAGCAAGTGACCAGATATTTAGTTTCCCAGTTTGATAGTAACTTTTAATAATTTTGTTTTCCCTAGAATCACTAAAGAAATATAATCCACTTTCAGTTCCCAACCATATTCGATGATCAGGGGTTTTTACTATGGTTTTGATATTTTTTTTGTTTATTAAATCATAATTAGTAAATCTGCATTTACTTAAGAGTTCATTATTAAACTTTGCTTTGGCAGAAGAGAATGAATTTAATCCGTTACTTGTTGCAATCCACAATACACCAGAACGGTCTCTGATTGTTTTGTGTATTTGATTACTAGCAATACTATTTGGATTATTCTTATCTGAAGTAAATCTTATAAAGTTACCGGTAGTAATATTTAATCTAATAAGCCCGGCATAAGAATCAATCCATAAAATTTTTTCATTACCCGAAAATTCTTCAATAACGCTACCGGCAGATGTTCCGAATTGTAAATTATTAGGGTTAGGAATCTTGAATTGTGTAAAAATATTTTTATCAGTCCGGTATGAAGTCAAACCGTTTGCCGTACCAATCCAAAATAAACTGGAATCTGATTGCGATTGAGTAAGATTCCAAACGATATTATCGCTTATACTGTTGGAATTTACCGGTTGGTGAAGATATCGTTTAAATTTTTCAAGCGACAGTTTAGGATTAAATTTATTCAGTCCGTAATAAGTTCCTATCCATATATTTCCTTTATCATCCTGCAAGATTGAAGAAATATAATTATTGCTTAATGAAGCATCATTGTTCTGTTTACTTTCCCAATGTTTTAAATTACCCGAGTTTGGATTAAGACGATATAATCCGCTTCTATAAGTTCCGATCCAAATAAAGTGAGCTCGATCTTCATAAATAGCTGTTATTGTATTTTCACCTGTTATGCGGGATTCAATTTTCCAATGTTTAAATTTTTCCGTTACCGGATTATAAAAGTCCAGCCAGCCGTTTTTAGTGCCGGCCCAAATATTGCCTTTACTGTCTTCATTAAGTGCCCAGATAGAATTGCTCGATAAAGAATTTTTATTCGAAGGATCATTTCTAAAAATTTTAAAATCGTAACCGTTATACCTGTTTAGCCCGTTATCTGTTGAAATCCAAATAAAGCCCAGTCTATCTTGAATTATTTCATATACATTATTGCTCGAAAGCCCGTTAACATTTGACAACCGGTTAAAACGGATGGATTGGGCAAACGTAAAACTTGAAATTACAATTGTTATTATAAAAATTCCGCGCCCGTTTTTCATAATTTAAACCAACAGAGAAATAAAAAATTAAATAAACAAAAACTTAACTGTGATTGTTCTAATTTATTTTTGAATGAGCCGGGAATTACGATAAATTTTATCTAAATATTTCAAGATGTAATTGCTTTCTGCAATCATATTAAGAAAAATAAAGATGAAAATCCAAAAGCATTGTTGATAGGCTTGAATAATTCTTCTTAGATTCATCTCTTATACCCTTTTAATGCTGAATTTTTATTCGTAGTATTTTCAGAAGATTTTTAATCTAAAAAACGAGGATTGTTAACAAGTTATTATTAACATATTAGTTTTTTCTTTTTTTGTCAATAGAAGTTGTGAAAGGACAATTAATAATGAATGTTTATTAAACATAATGATTATTTAAATTGATTAATGATTTTCATACACTTGAGAAAATAAACAAGAATAAATAAAAAGTCATATAAATCCATATTTCGAATTAATTCAGTCCGCCTGCTTGAGTGGTAAAATTAATCACTAAACCCGTGTTTTGTAAACTTTATAACATAAACTCTACATTATTTTTTGTATTATAAATTTTATTGTTACTATCAAACGAGTTTTATAAAGAATAAAAAAGAATTTTTAAAGTAATTAATTGTTTAATCTAGTGAACGGAATAGAAAATTTTGGATATAAAAGAAGGGAAAACTATGGAAATCAAAAGAATCGGAACGCAGATCTCAAGCAAGGGATCGGAAGACTGGTTTACAGGTGCGGTACGAATTGATCCGCTATTCCAAAGAAAAGCTCCTGCTAGAATTGCAGGAGCTAATGTTACATTTGAGCCGGGTGCAAGAACTGCTTGGCACACTCATCCTCTGGGTCAGACGTTAATAATAACATTCGGTGCCGGTTTTGTTCAACGATGGGATGGTCCGATTGAAGAAGTGCATCCGGGTGATGTAGTTTGGTTTCCGCCGAATGAAAAACATTGGCACGGTGCTTCACCAACTACAGCAATGACACACATAGCCATTCACGAAAGCTTAGACGGTAAAGCCGTTGACTGGATGGAGAAAGTTACCGATGAACAATATCAGAAAGCTAAACCACAAGGTGATCAACATTAAAAAGTCTTAACTTTGATTAATGAAAAGAAAATTAAATGTGAAATAAAGTAATGGCAAGAATATTTATTACTGGATCAGCTGACGGATTAGGAGAACTGGCAGCAAAATTATTGGTAGAAAACGGACATAACGTTGTATTGCATGCTCGTAATTCTAAGCGCGGAGATGATGCATTGGAAAAAGTGCCCGGAGCGGATAACGTTTTAACCGGAGATCTTTCAAGTAGAGAAGAGACAATTAAACTTGCCGATCAGGTTAATAAACTAGGCACATTTGACACAGTGATTCATAACGCAGGGGTTTACCGCGCTTCGGGAAAAGAAATTTTTAAAGTAAATATATTAGCGCCTTATATCCTTACATGCTTAATACAAAAACCGAAACGGTTAATCTATCTTTCTTCCGGAATGCATTTACACGGACAATCAAGATTAAATAGTTTCAAAAATGATATTGACCGTATAACTTATTCCGATTCAAAGCTTCATGTAGTAATGCTTTCCATGGCGGCAGCGCGCAAGTGGCCGGATGTTTACTCCAATGCAGTTGATCCGGGCTGGGTTCCTACAAAAATGGGCGGTTCCGGAGCTCCGGATAATCTTCAAAAAGGATACGAAACACAGTGCTGGCTTGCAGTAAGCAATGATGATAAAGCCAAAGTAACAGGAAAGTATTTTTATCATCAAAAAGAAAGAACTTATAATCACGAAGCCGACAATGTTGTACTTCAGGATAAATTTTTAAACTTATGCAAGCAAATTACGGGAATTTCATTTCCTTAAATAGAAATTATCCCTCCTAATGAAATCAGCATAGGTTGTTGAAAAGGTAGTTAATAATGAATGGCGTTGTTGCTTAGCAATTTAAATTTGCGATCTAGTTGAAACATAAGTGGTTAAAAAAATAGCTGTTACTCAATATATATTTGATCATAAGTTGGGGAGTATAATACATAAGTGTAATACATATTAAATAAAAATCCGGCTTGTGCCGGATTTTTCGCTCCGCGAGCAGGACTCGAACCTGCAACCCTTCGGTTAACAGCCGAATGCTCCACCATTGAGCTATCGCGGAATATTATTTATTTCCTTTTTAATCGAATTTAATTCTCACATAAAAGGAATTCAAAAATAAGTACAAATGCTATATTTGTCAAGCATATTTGGGTCTTAAGAATTTATTTTATTCATAAAATGTAAATACAATACTTTATCCTTTTTGTTAATATCAAATGGGAAGAAATTTAACTTTTATAAATTCATTGTTTGGTTTTGAAACTTATAACTATCACAATCCATATCTACCAAATTTGAATTACTTGGCTTTTTAGGTAAATTTGTACTTATTTTTTAAAATTATTGAAGAAATATGCGCTA
>CAZHBJ010000151.1:0-8264 GCA_964530445.1 uncultured Ignavibacteriaceae bacterium | reverse complement strand
CGGACTCGTTCATGCGGTTGTATATATGATAAACATTATCTTTATAAAGAGGACAGTAATAATCTATCTTTTTCATTTTTCCCCAATTAATAAAATAGAGATGACATCTTAAAAAAGATGTCATCCTTTTCTAATTTTTCTGTGTCTGCTGCAGGCTTTTTAACGTTCGTATCTGTTCATTCAATGTTTTTATTTTTGTATCAAGCTCTTTAACCCTTGAATCGATTTCATCTTCATACTTAGCCTTATCCCAGTATCCGCGCTGTTCAAAGTAACCTTTAAAAAGCCAATTATGTTTTAAAGCTTCCATATTTTCCGCAAGCCTGGAAGCAGCGATTCTAGCATCTTCACTAGTCTTTTGAATATTGACTAACGTACCGGCAATCGTGGAATCGTACTTACCGCTTACAAGCAGCTCGCCTAATACACCCTTCCCCTGCTTAATGTTTTCAACTATATTGTCTATATCTGTAACAACTTTATTAGTATTAAGGACAACATTTTTAACTCCTACTCCAAGAGTATCAAATAATCCTGTTACTCTGCTTAGTTCGCTGGTAATATTTTTCAAACTACTATCTGCCGTTTCAGTAAGGTTGGTTGCATTATCGTAAAGCTTTGTATCCGATATGAGCCTACCGATAGTACCTTCACCTCTATTTACTTTACCGACTATATCAGCCAGATTTTTTGTCATATCTTTTGTGTACTTCATAATACCTTCAGTCTGAGCAATAATTGCGGAAAACCCTACCGGCTCCATGGATTGAATGTAGCCTCCGTCTTTAACTGGCTCGGCAGAAGCGCTGCCTATTTTTAATACGACGACCTTATTGCCGACAAGTCCTTCGGTTTCAATTGTAGCCTTGGTATCGGTTCGTATAAATCTCTGTATATCCGTTTGCAGGTTCATATCTACTTCTACGCGACCGGTAGTATCGTTAACAATCGAAACACTTCTAACAGATCCTACATCTATACCGCTGAGCCGTACGGTTGCACCGCTTCGTAAACCCTGCACATCTTTAAAGTAAGCTTTAACATCAAATGTAGAACTGAATAACGATTCTTTCTGCCCGATCAAAAAAATCCCGATTACAAGAAGTGCAATTCCCAGGAAAATGAAAAAGCCCAATCTTATGGTAGACATTTTTTTAAGCATTAATTACTCCCGTTTTTAGCTTGAATTATCTCGCTGCTGAAAAAATTCTTTAAAAAAGGATCTTGTTGAGAAGTCAGGTTATCAAGATTTCCTTCGAATCTGATTTTACCGTCTTTTAATACGACTGCATGAGTTGCAATTATACGCGCGCAGATAAGATCATGCGTAACCACTATAGAAGTAGTGTTTAAATCTTTTTGAAGTTCAATAATCAACTGGCTTATTTCCTTTGTTGTTATCGGATCCAGCCCGGTCGTCGGTTCATCGTACAAAATTAATTTAGGCTCGGTTATAATTGTTCTTGCAAGACCGATTCTCTTTTTCATACCGCCTGAAAGCTCGGCAGGCATTTTATCAATTGAATCTTCGAGAGAAACTTTTTCAAGTACGGATTTTACTTTTTTTTCTCTTTCTTCTTCGGAAAAATTAAAATTCCTGATCAAAGGGAACTCAAGATTTTCTCTTACGCTCATTGAGTCATAAAGCGCTGCACTCTGGAAAAGAAATCCTATTTGTTTTCTCACTTCATTCAATTTTTTCATCGACAATTTTAAAACATCTTCGCCTTCAATAAATATTTCTCCTTCATCAGGTTCCATAAGCCTAACAATACATTTAAGCAAAACGCTTTTACCCGATCCGCTTTTACCGAAGACAACCATATTTTCGCCTTCATTTATTTTAAGCGAAATTTCATCCAAGACAACCTGGTCCTCGAATGCTTTACTTAAATTTTTTATCTCCACTTCCGCCATAGATCAGCCCCAAAAAAATACGGTTAGTTTAACGAGAACCATATCAACTATTAAAATAAGCAAAGAAGAAATAACAACAGAACTTGTAGAAGCCCTTCCTACACCGACAGTTCCGTTCTCGGTATTATAGCCTTTATATGTTCCTACAATACCAACAATAAATCCGAAGAAAAATGTCTTTGCAATCCCGGGAATAATATCGGAAAATTCGAGAGAATGAATTACCGCATTGGTATATAATTCAAAATTCAAATGCTGGGAAAGAAAAATTGCAACATAGCCGCCCAAAATGGCAATGAATATAACATAAATTGTCAGCATAGGGAGAATGATTGTACATGCTAGAACTCTGGTAACGACAAGAAATTTAAAAGGATGAATTGCCGAAACTTCCATAGCATCAATCTGTTCGGTAACACGCATAGAGCCGAGTTCGGCGCCGATACCTGAACTTACTCTACCCGCAAAAATTAAAGCAGTTATTACAGGGCCTAACTCTCGTACAACCGATAATGCCACCATTCCGGGCAGAAAAGATTCGGCTCCGAATCTTGCCATTACAGGCTGGCTCTGCATTGCAAGTACAAGCCCGATTATAAAGCCAGTAACACTTACTATCGGCAAAGTCTTAACACCGAGTTCATCCATATGCTTTTTTATTTCAGCGAATTCATAAGGAGGGACAAATACATTTTTTAAGAACTCAATTGAAAATAAAGTTAAACCGGCAATTATATTGAAAAGATCGATAAGTCTTTTACCGGCTACGGATATTTCTTCTTTTGTGTTAGATTCCAAGTGGTTTGAATTGATTTTTGATTTTAATTATTTATTAAATAAAAGCTTAATATTTGTTAAACTCAAATTTAAATATCAATTTGTTACGGACATTTTACTAATCCAAAATAATAAAAAAACATACTCAAAAAAAGTTCTGATAAAATATCGTTATAATAAAGGATAATGTAATTTTAATTGATTATCTAATATTCAGACATAATTCCAAAACTCTAAAAAGCATTTCATATAAATTTTCCCCTTCACTCCCGACAAGGCTCGACCCTGATGGAACTGATCGGCAAGGAATCCGGGGAGAAACTTCTCGTTGTGAACGGACAAGCGAATAGGCCAACTACTAGGAAGCAGACATCGCAAAGAAGTTTACAGTTATTAGATAAGGGAATGAGGTATTTAACAAGAGGTGTGAAATTCTTTTCCGTAAAAATAAAAACAGCCGTCCTAAAAATAACCGTATGAAAATTTCATTCTTACAATTAAACAAATTACTTTTAATTCGTTATTATAACTATCCGGCCTTTTTCTTCAAGGCTATAATTTAATGTCTGAATAATCTTTTTATCAAAAGAAATTTAAAAGGTTTTATCAATTCAGCTGCAAAAAATAATGATGATAGAGAACTATAAACAGGCAATAAATACTTCAATTCCGCACCGTATTGTACAAATTGTTCCGCATGTCTTTTGTCCCGGTTTTCAACCGAAATATTTAAAGTATTACTTTTGGACATAACATTTTTTTAATTATAACCAATTATATTAAAATGTGAAACTTTAATATTATTTGAGTCATATTTTTTGCAATATTTTTTCGTTCCAAATTCATCATGAAAATATAATGGGCTCTGGTTTAACTCTTCAAAAGTCATATTCAGGTAAATTGTCGAATCGTTTCTCTCAATTCCATTTATCTTATCACTATTAATTAAAACTTTCTTCAATGACTTAAAACGATTTTTCAGATTCATTATAGAATATTTCAAATTCCAGGAATCCGTATCAAGAATGAAATCATAGAATTTCGCTTTACCGGAATCCAAAGTATGTACCGCCCCAAATTACCGGGATGAAATTTTTTTCTTTTTTTACAATACTGACAATCGGATTAAATAAGATTTCTTTTTTCGTAAGATTTACGGAAAATCTTCCTTCGGTCAAGTCCATTTTTAAGACTGTTTCCGGCTTTATCATATGCAGATCCGGCATCAAAAAGACCCCGGTATTTACTACTATTCCATGAACCTTCTTCGATGTTTCGTCAAAAATAAATTCATGTATATATCCGGAAAAACCATCAAGCGCATCAACTTTAAAGCCGTGAAATGTTTTCAAATTAATTAACATATTAATCCCAATTTGTAATATAAAAACCGATCATCGCAAAAAAGACCGAAAACTTTATTTACTTACCAGCAATTTACTTTCAAGTTGTTCTGCAATCTGCTTGAAGATGTAGTCATGGTTAAAATAATTTTCTCTGGGTTCTACATTAATAATATTGTCTGAGCTTAAATAGATACTTGCTAGATAAGCTTTAACTCTTATTGCAGTATCGGGATAATTCTTTGCAATCTTATTTAGCTTTCCAATAATATCCGAATAGTTTCCGTACGGATAATACTTTTTAATTTCAACAAGATTGAAAATGGTTGATTCAACAATTCCAGGTATTTTACTATTCAATGATTCGGGAACAATATCAAAAGCTTTTTTAGCTACCACTTCTTTGCTTACAAGTTTACTTCCCTGAGCATATATTTCCGTAGATAATAGGATACCTGAAAAAACGACCGCTAAGAATAATGCTTGTAAAACTTTCATTGTCTATTCCTTTCTTATTTGTTCCATGTTCAATAGACAAATGCAATGCCAACAAACTAAAAATGGCTAATTTATTTAGGAATAGATATTAAAAACATATTACGTTTTTAAATAGATGCCACATATTTGCATTAATAATTAAGTGAGATGGTCTAACATGTTGAAGGATAAATACTTAGCGGTTAATTTTAAGTTGTGGCGGTTGGAAAAAATGTGGCAGCCTTTTAATAAAAATTCTTAACAATAAATTAACATTTATTCTGCTTTCCCCTCTTTATCATCTGCTCTTCTTAAACGATTATTCAAAGCTCTTCTTGAAATACCGAGAAGATCTGCAGCAATTTGTTGATTTCCTTTTGCTCTTTTTAATGCTTCGTTAATTAGAGCATTTTCAGTTTCTTTAATTGTCGGCAAATGTTCCGGAAAATTCACCGGTTCGATATCCGGCAAAGAAGAATTCTGACTTTCAGCCGTATAATTTTGGAAATGATTTCCACCGATTGTTTTATTTCTTATAGATTCCAAAGATAGAATCCCGGATTTATGAAGACTTACTGCATCAAAAATAATCCCTTCCAGTTCCCGGACATTACCAGGAAAAGAGTAGTTGTTTAAAAGTGTATATAATTCTTTCGGAACTGTCGGGAGTTTTTTCTTTAACTGCTGCGCTGCCTTGTTTATAAAATGATCTATTAACAAAGGCAGATCGGATTTTCGCTCTCTTAACGGAGGAATGTTTATTTCGTGAGATTTAAGTCTGTAATATAAATCCTGCCTAAACTGATTATTAGTCTGCATTGCTTTCATATCTCTATGAGTAGCGACAATAATTCTAGCATCGGATAACTTAGCAATATCAGAACCCAAAGGATAATAATTTCCGTCTTGAAGAAGTCTCAACAGTTTTACTTGAGATTCAATACTCAGGTCCCCGATTTCATCGAGAAACAAAGTACCATTCTCCGCTTTTTCTATTAAACCTTTTCTCTCAATTTCCGCTCCCGTAAAAGCGCCCTTTTTATGTCCGAACAATGTATCGGAAAAAAGATTGTCGTCAACTCCGGCAACGTTAACCGGAACAAGTTCCCCAGCTCTTCCGCTAACCTTGTGAATTGCTTTTGCAAAAAGTTCTTTACCAGTTCCCGTTTCACCGGTAATTAAAACAGGCAGGTTGGTTTTGCCTATTGCTTCAATATATTTAAAAATTGATTCGATAGTGCTGCTGTTAGTAATTATTTCATAAAATGCCTCAGGATTCTCTAATTTTTCTCGCAAAAAAGACTGCTTAAGCATTTTATTTTCATAACGAATCTCCGCTAATTCCAATCCCCTTTTAATGGAAGTGGCAAGTCTTGTATTATCTACAGGTTTAACAAGATAATCGAACGCTCCTTCTTTCATGCAGAAGACCGCACTCTCAACACTATTAACCGCGGTTATAATAACAACAGGCAAGTCAGGATATTGATTTCTTATGGCTTGAAGAAGATCAAGCCCGGATAGCTGCGGCATATTTATATCGAGTACGACCAAAGAATATTCTTTATAGGAAAGCAAATCCATTACTTTGCTGCTTTCTTTACACGTCTCAATATTCTTTATTCCTTGAGACGAAATTGCAAGTTCCGCGCTTAATAAAAAATGTTCTTCGTCATCAACCAATAAAATAGGATTAGCCGGAGTAATAATAGGTTTCATGTTTTATTCTCCAAACTATCATTTTCTATAACCGGCAGACAGATTTTTGCCAATGTACCTTTGCCGAGAGAACTTTTCAGGCTTAAACTGCCCCCATGATTTTTTACAATATTGTAGGATACGGTTAGTCCCAAACCAGTTCCGCCGAGGTTTCTTTTAGTCGTAAAAAACGGGTCCATAATATATTTCAGATCTCTTTGGTCAATACCCACTCCTTCATCTTTAACTTTTATTTTTACTTCTTTCTTTTCAGGATTATAATAAGTCCGAATCTTTATGGAATCCGTTTTATCCTTTAATGATTGACACGCATTTGAAATTAGGTTAATTACAACCTGTTCGAGCTGCTGCTCATTTCCTTGAATCAAAGGGATATCATTATCATATTTTACGGAAAAATTATCCGTTGATTTTTTAATAAGATTATTTGTGATGGTAATAGCCATTTGAACAACTTTATTAATATTTACTTGTTCGTTAAGATTACCGTCATCTACCTTGGAATATTCGGTTAAGCTCTTTGTAATATTTTTTATCCTTTCGGAACCCAGTAAAATTCCATCCAGTGATTGTGCAATTTTTTCTTTGGATCTGTCATAAAGCATTCCTGCCAAAACAAAGTCGCCGTTGTTTTTATAATATTCATCGAGAATGGGAGTTATATCCTTCCAGATCTGCATAAATAAATTTACATTTAGAAGAATAAAATTGTTCGGGTTATTAATTTCATGAGCTATGCCGGCAATTAAAATTCCCAGTGAAGCCATTTTGTCTGCCTGCATTAACTGCCGGTTTTTAACTTCAGAAACAGCCTCTGCTTTTTTAAGTTTTGTAATATCATTTATCAGTCCGTCGTAAGCTATAGGGTTATCGTTTTGATCTTTAGTGACTACTATTTGATTTCTAACCCATCTTACATGCCCATCGCGGTGTATTATTCTATGTTCAATTGAACCGGCTTCTTTACCAAGCAAAGCCATCTGAGCTTGTTCCAGAACTTTTTCCCGGTCTTTATTGTGAACCATTCTGTACCAGAGTTCGGGATCCTTTTGATAATCTTCCGAAGAATACCCGGTAACCGATATGCACCCGGGTCCGTGAATAGTTTCAACAGCCAATCCGTCTTGAATTTTTACTGTATATATATAATCTGTTAAATAGTTTACTAAATTTTGATACCTATTTGTCATATCCATTTTACGGTTCTGCTCCTTATATACCACTATTTACAATTACGCAGCTGTCCTTTTTTATCTTATAAAATTAATCAATGATTATCTAAAACGCTGTGAGAAAATTAAAGAGTTGTTCAATTATATCTAAAATAATTTCGAAAAAGAATATATATCTGGGAAATAAGGAAATTTAAATCATCTCTTTTAACTAATAAACCCATCTCCTCATGATGGACCAAAAAGTTCAATTGTCATTGCGACCGAAAGGAGAAATCTTACGTTTTGAAAAGATTTCTCTGTCTTCCGAAGAACTCCTTTTGGAGAAGACTTCCTCGAAATGGCACCTTGTTTACTTTTTGGTTGGCCCATTAGAGAGAGTTAAATTTTTTGGAAGATTTAAAGCTACTAGCTAATATGATCTATTAGTTATTATTTGCCTTCTATTTCGATATCATACTTATCAAGAAGTCCGGAAACGCCTGTTAACGAAAATTTTGCTTTTTTTATCCTATTATTTTCAGGATCAATGGAGAAATTAAAAGAAGTACGAAAATCCGCTTTTTCAATTATTGTATTATCAAACACCGATCTGGTTAAATTACATTCGGTGAATTTGGAACTTGTTAAATCGCTTCCGGTAAAATCAACTTCCATGAGCTGCGAATTAGCAAACTTTGTATTTCTTAATTTTTTCTTAAAAAAAGATGAATGATCGAGGATGCAATTTTCAAACTCTACAGAAAAGCCGA
The DNA here is from genome assembly GCA_964530445.1 of uncultured Ignavibacteriaceae bacterium. Classification (GTDB taxonomy): domain Bacteria; phylum Bacteroidota; class Ignavibacteria; order Ignavibacteriales; family Ignavibacteriaceae; genus FEN-1297. Next base: position 107 of record CAZHBJ010000151.1, on the reverse strand, counting down.
AATCATTGCAAGTATCAAAGCGAAAGCCCATCATTTTACAATTATTAAACTTTATGTTGTTAAGTGTTGTACCGGATACTTTGGCTACACTTAAATTGCAATCAATA
>CAZHBJ010000150.1:0-8351 GCA_964530445.1 uncultured Ignavibacteriaceae bacterium | reverse complement strand
CATTGTACCGAAAATGTACCGACTGTGTACCGACTTTTTGCCGGCACATCCTTAATTTTTTTGGTTGGTTAATATAGTTAGTTAAATTGAATGACATTGTAAAATAAAATTAATGATTGCTTCCCTCTTTAGCAACTAAAACAAGAGCAATTTTCCCGGGTTGATAAACAACAGCATACTCTTTTCCGATTTCAAAACCGGAGCTTATAAGCTGTGAATTTTTAATTTTAATCTGCGGGACTTTTTTATAGTCCCGCTTTGTTGGATGACTGCTTTCATAGACTTTCATTTTATACCATCCGGATCTGATTCTTCAAACTTTTTACCGCAAATTTTGCACTGCTTAGTTTGTGCAATTACAATATTATGTAATGAATTTACAGAGTGAGTTTGAGAAATTATTTTGAGATTCTTTTTACAGTCGTGGGGTGGAATCCAGTTATTTTCCCGGCACTCGTTTAAGATTTGCTTTACTTCGTTCATACTAGATAATCCTTTCATTTTAATTTATGATTCGTTAGGACGCACTGCTGCGCAAAAAAACATATTTTGCCCGCTTAATCACTTCTTTGCGAAACTTTGAAAAGTTTAATTGATGGGGTAATTAAAACATGATTATATACGGCAAGGGCGAAGCTGCGTAAAGAAAAGGGCGAAAGCTTATACCGTTTACAATTAAGATATAAAATACATGGTAAAAACTTTTGCCTCTTTTTAGCAGCTTCGTTTTATATACCCTTGCCCCGATTAATGACAAGGTAAAGTAAAGACTAAGCTTATTAAAAAGCGGGCAAAATAAGTTCTAAGAGTTACGACGGTAGGAGTAACAAACAATATGGAATGTATTTTGGTAGTTATGGAGCGATAGCGACATAGCTACACTAAATGACGCTAATGTTATGATTAATGAAAGCCTTATTGAGCGAGTGTAGTGCTTGACGGCGGCAGCCGTCAAGTAAACGGAGCGAGTGAAAATATGGCGGAGTGATGACAGAACTACAAAGGCAAAGTAAGAATTGATGGTAGGTGTTGACCAACGGGAAACAGCTACACACAAATGACGCTTATAATATGATTTAATGAAAGCTGTATTGACTGAATGGAGTGCTTGACAGCGAAGCTGTCAAGTTAACGGAACGAAGGAAATAGAGCGAGGGTATTGATAGAAATATTAATATAAAGTTTAATGATATAATAAAGCCCCGGTAAGGACCGAGGCTTTTGGAAGGAAGGATTTATTGGGACAAAGCTAAACAGCCTTGGAATATGTGGAAGAATATTGAACTATCTTACTTTCTGCGGTTTTGGAAGCAACACCTAGGTATAAGGTGCTGTTAGCGTACTTGCCGGCAATAAGCTTCTGGCTGACATCGAAATCAATTTGAAGATCGTATGCCTGGGTAAAATCGAAGTTGGCAACTTCTTTAGAAAGAGCTATTACCTGGTAAGGCTTATCTTCCGGGTTATTGGGATTTGAGAAACAGACTAAAGCGTTTGCAGATAAACCAACTTCATCTGCAGAGATGACGGCAGTAGTATTTAATGCATCGAAACTAGCTGTGATATTATCTGCAGCTACTGCAGCTGCTGTAACAGGTAAACCAAATCCACCGGGAGTAATTATATTGTTTTCGGATGGTTTATCTGTATCAGAATAATTGAAATTATATTTGAAAATCGTGTTAAAGACAGTGATACCGGATTCTTTAACAGTCTTCCAGATTGACGAGAGAGTATCGAGAGATAATATAGCTTTAGCGAAGCTTGCTGTAACAGCAAACCTTTGTCTAATAGCTACAAGAGCAGGATCGTAGTTGACGTTAAAACTGGAGGGACGAGCTGCTAAGATGGTTTTACCTTCAACTGTTCGAGCAGTTAGGTTGCCTAATCTGCCGCGAAGGTTACCAATTACATTACCATTTACAATTGCCATGATTTCACCATGATTTATAATTAAAAATAAAGAATTAAGAATACGGGGATAATTATATTATTAAGGACCTAAGAATTCACTGTAGGAATGAGAAAGGATTAGGATTTATGATTTATGATTGACGATTGTAGAATTAGATTAAAAATTGAAAATTTTATTTGAGGACTTTAAGGCTTGAAACAGGCTTGTTAGGTACTTGTTAGAGGCTTGTAAGAAAGATTGAAAAAATGTAAGATTACCCGTCTTCGCTAAAGCTACGCCGGGCAAGAAAAATTACTTTAGAGGAATGCTTTTAATGTTTGGAAAAGGGATTGGCTTACGGGTGCGTATACGGAAAAGTATTGTGTTGATTGCCGATTCGGAACGGCTGTATTTTTGAGATAACCGGTAAATTGCTTCGCCTAAAGGAAGATCATTTCTTAAAATTCTGTATTCATATTTGATTATTAAATTGCGCAAAGCAATTTCATCTATCAATCCATAATTTTTTAGTTTTAGAAAGTATGGATTGGAAAGAAGCTCATTGATATTAAGCGGAGCTGCTTCAATTGAGGAAATGTTTTTATTATTTATTCCAGATACCAAGTTTATTTCTCCTTGCTGTGCGGCGAAGGTTGTAGAATAAATCGTAGTACCTCTTACCTTTTGGATAATATGTAATGCGAGCCAAACCGGCTTTAAGTAATTCTGCCTGGATAAAGAGTGAGTCTTTTCCGGCGGTATTTGTTAACCAAACATAACATAGAAGCCTACCGAAAATATCATAGGTCCTTCCATCGAAGGTTAGTTTGACTTTTTTACCATCAATTAGAGATTTAATAAAATTGGTTGCTGAATCAGCGAATGGTTGAGCCAGTTTATTAAGTCTTGCAATTTCCGGAGTGTTAACACCAAGCATTCTAACATGCTGGGAGTCTGCAAGAACAAATGTATCACCATCGATAACCCGTGCAACTTTTTTGTTTATTGTGTAACCATAGGGTAAGTACATCGGAAAGTTTTGACAATAAGCCTTATTTAAGAGCAGTAAAAAAAGGACAGTAATGATTATTGAAAAATATTTTTTCATAACGGTTTTTTTTGAAGGAAAGATATTTTGAGGGAATGATTAGTGCAACAGTTTATTGTAGTGTTTTATTTGCAGTTATTTAATTATTACGGATGGAAATAAAAAACCCATCCACCTGGCGGTGAATGGGCTCAGTCCGTTTATATAATAAAGGGCAGGGGAGAACCCTTCATTCGGACTATTATAATTAAAATATTTTTGGGTTATGAGTTAGAATGAATCCCTAATACAATATAATAAAGAGACAATAAAAAAGAAATAAAAAGTATCCAATTCAGGGAAACAAAATATAAGCGAGACTTGGGACTGACGCAAAGCGGCGCCCCAAGTTGAGCGATGATTGAAAGCTAAGGAATTGTTAAGATGAAAAATAATTGTTTAACTGATGTCCTAAGAACGCTGTTTAAGATTGCACAATGTAAGCGAGTGAAGGGTGTGTCGAGGAACGAGCCACCCGGAATGAGCGACGATGAACTAAAAAGGTAAGCCCCGGCTTCGTCCCGTTTCACGGTGCTACGCCGAGGCGCCGTGCCGAGTTTACATAAGCCCACATTATTTTGACAACGACAGAATGTAAAATAAAAGCCCGGCTTCGCTGAGATGAAGATTTAATGTAAAGAGTTGTAATAATAGTTTAATTAAATATAATAGCATTGATTTAAAATGCTTCGCCGCGACAAGTAAAGATGATTAACTTGTTAAATAATGTTTCTTATGTAAGCTGGCTGACAATATTCAGATGAGGTGAGTACATCTAATGTTCAGTGGATTGAATATGTTGTTCATGCTAAAGGTTAGTTGATGTCTCTTATCCACCTTCGCTAAAGCTACAGCGGACAGGTGTAAATCTGGCTGACAACGAATTGATGAAGTGAGCAAATAAATGTAATGTGGATTTATTAATATTAATTTTAAGTTAATTAGAAAAATAAATTAGATCCTATTGCCTATATAGAATAAATTTTTTACATTGTTGTAAGATTATTAAGTATCAGGGGCTAAAAGGGCGATATAATCAATCGAAAAACAAAAAAAATCCCCAAATTATTGATATTAAATAATTTTTGTAACGAAATATATATTTTTAATATCCTATAAATAATAATGAAATCGATATCTCTCTAATTCAGAAATTAATAGCAATATTATTATAATTTAATGAATGGAGGTGATAAATTTGAAGATAATTATAATAGCGATTTTATTTCCAGTTTTTCTTACTGCTCAAGTAAATGATTCGTTAGATTTTTTTCCACATCACGTTGGGGACATTTGGCAATACATTTCTTATCCCGACGGTAGTTTTACAGAGTTAAGAATTACAAAAATAGATACTAATTATAATAATAATTCTTTGTATAATTTATTATTTTATAATAATAATAGCACATGGGGTTATAGAATTAATCTCGATAGTGGAATTGTTTATATTCCTGAAAGCAATTTCCCTTGGTATAAACTTAATGTAGATGTTGGAACTATATGGACTAGAGAACCAATGGTGGAATGGGTTAAATACTGGGATGACAGCCAGGAAACATGGAATGGTATAAATTTAAATACAAAAATTTACTATAATTATTATGGGAATGAACCTGATAGTTTATCAGATTATGCAGGCTCAGCAGATATCTTAGCAAGGGGAATTGGGATATTGAGACACCAATGGGAAGGTGGAAAGAATGAATTAATTGGATGTATAATAAATGGAAAAAAATATGGAACCATTCTATCAGAAATAAAAGAGATTAATACTTTACCGGAAGATTTTATACTCAAACAAAAATATCCAAACCCATTCAACCCGTCAACGACAATAGAATATAGTGTCCCAGCGAACAGTAACATAACTATAAAGATATTTAACATTTTGGGAAAGGAGGTGAGAACATTATTAAAAGGATATCAACAAAAAGGAAAACATAAAATTATTTTTTCAGCCTGTAATCTATCAACCGGTGTTTACTTTTATACATTGTATTCTAATTCCAGAACAGTTACTAAACATTTGTTATTATTAAAATGAAAGGAGGTGATAATTATGAAGATAATTTTAATAGTCATTTTATTTCCTGTTTTTCTTACTGCGCAGGTAAATGATTCCTTAGAATTCTTTCCATATCATTTAGGAGATATTTGGCAATATATTCACATACCAGAAGGAAATATTGTAGAACGAAAAATTACTAAAATAGATACTGTATTACTTGATAGTGCAATGTACATTTATTATAATAATGAAAATTCACCTTTCTGGAAAATTAAAATTAATAACAAAAAGGTCATATATTGGATCCCGGAACCTTATTTAATCGAACCCTATTGGATTCCTTTTTTGAGGTTTGATGTACCAATAAATTCATATTGGTTGATAAAAAATAATAATTTTGAATGGATTATTTATAAAGCTGAAAATAACGAAAATATCTTTGGTTCAGATAGAACCGTAAAAGAATTTTGGAGGACATCAGATACAACAAGTGATTTGCCCTATAGTTCTGATAAATATGTATCTGGTATAGGTTATTATAAGACTGAATATGAAGGAGGCGGTATTCAACTATTAGGTTGTATAGTTAATGATAAGCAATATGGTACCATAGTATCAGTTAATAGGAAAAATAATATTTTATTACCGAATTCTTTCTATCTTTCCACCTACCCTAATCCATTTAACTCACAGACAAATATTGTATATGATATTCCTTTTGGCTCTAACATTTCAATAAAAGTATTTGATTTAATTGGCAGATTAGTTTCCATTATAACTGAAGGCCATAAAAATAAGGGTAAATACATTGAAAAATGGAAACCTAAAAAGCTATCAAGCGGAATTTATATAGCGGTACATAAATGTCCTAATAATATATTAACTACTAAACTCATTTATTTAAAATAGGAGGTAACTATGAAAGTTAGGTTATTTTTTACCATTGCTTTAATTCTATCTCTTACTTTTTTAAGTAATGCACTGACAAGTTAGAATTAACATGAAAAGGTTTTTCATAAAACCTCCTTGTTTATTAAAGAAAAAATATTTGTTATATTTAAAAAGCAAAAAAAGCGATAACGCAGCTTACCAGGCTGTCTAGTTGAGTAAATAACTTTTTTTGCTAATTAACCCGCCTATTGCTGCAACAGTAGGCGGGATTTTTTTAAAATATTGGTGCCATACCTCCTTTTTAGTTCCTTATTCCAATTTCAATTAAACCCTTCCCATTATAATTTCCGCAAAGTACTACAATATTTCCTTTAAAATCTACCTTGGAATAACCTTTGTCATTAAACGAACTTATAACTTGCCAGTGCATTCCATTAAAATGAGCTTTAAATCCATAGTCGCCTACAATAAAAATGTCGTTAATATTATTTCCTCTAATAGAATTCGTTCCGACTTTCGGTAAATTTATTTGTTCCCATTTTCCAAATTTATTTACATATGCACCTTCACCGCACACATATAGAAAATTATCATTTGAAGTCCAGGCTGAATAGAGGCGGACATCTCTATTCCATTCCACTGAATCAACTATACTCCCAGTTATCTTCAAAATTTTTTTATCTCCCGGTACAAAAAATGATGAAACAGGACAATAAAGAATTAGTTTACCTTGCCTATTAGTAATACCCCAAATGTCATTTATTATTGAAGATGTATTGCTTTCTATTTTTAGCCAACTGCCGTACTGATAGTGAACTATTGTTCCATTATTTCCTGCAAAATATATATTGTACAATAATGAGCCCCAGATATGGAATACACTTCCATCATTTTGATTTAATATTCCCATATTCCATAATTGATATAGTTTCCACCCTCCATTTCCATCGGGGAGATACGGTACTCCGCTTGATAAAATTATTTTGCCATCTTGCAAAACGAAAATGCCTTTTAGGGGTGCAATAATTTGATTGCCATTTAAATCAACCGAAATTTTTTTTAATGACCATTTTTTCCCATCCCATTTTGCAAAGTTATACGGATAAGGATCGGGTTTACCGGTTGAATCAACTAAATATACTTCCCCAACTGCATAAGCTAGTGTATCATTAACTATTGCGCAATCGTAAAATGCACAGCTTCCGGCATTACCTCCAAAAGTAAAAGTTTCCCAAGTAAAATTGTTACTTGTTGTATCCATAGTTTTCACTGTCACCATTTCACTCTTTGCTTCTGCATTTCCGTTCTGTAATTCAGTTAATTGGTAACTGTATGTTTGGTTAGGACTAAGAGAATCATCATAAAGAGTAGTATCACGGGTAGTTATATTAAATGTATTAACAAGCTTTTTGTTTCTAACAAGCTGTACTTGTGTATTAGCGTTTAAGTTTTTTACCTTAATTTTTAGCCATGCTTCTGTACATGATACATCGCTTACTGTCAAATCGAGCCCTTGAGTAGAATCTGGACCAGTTGTGTTGCAACTTGGTAACGAAAAACATAATATTATTAGAATTAAAAATGGAAGTGAAAAATGACTTTTTAAAAACGAATAAAATATTTCAATAGATATAAATCTCACAACAATACCCCATTTAGTTTATTTGTTAGCGAGAGAAAAATGTACAAAAGGTAATTGCTAATTAAACTTATGCTTCTTTGGATAAATTTATCCAATTAAATTCAGTCATATAAAAACTTTATAGAGCAAACGGGCCTTAGCAGGCTCCCCGTTAAAAGAGACAAAAATTATTCTTTTATAAATTAATATCTTTTTACAAATAAACAAATTAATTATGAAAATAATTCTTAATAATTTAGCATAAAAAAAATTGTTAGAACTCAATGTAAGACTATAAAATACTTTTATATCAATAATTATTCCCACTAAATTATTTTAGTTTTGAGGACTTATTAAAAATAAAAAGAAAAAAATTACCTGTAAGATTTACAAAAAAGGATAAAATAATATTTTTTAAATATGGTTTTTATAATAAATTTACAGCATCTATTAAGTTTTTATTTTGCAAGTGGGAATAAATCTGTGTTGTTTTTATATCCCCATGTCCTAACAATTCTTTCACTGCATATAAAGAAATACCACGTTGCACTAAAACAGAAGCAAATGAATGCCTGAGAGAATGGAAGTGTACTTTATCATTTAGGCCAGCCTTTCTTACTGCTTTCTTAAATTGTTTACTGACAAAATTCTCATTTAATTTAATGTCTTCATACCTATAAAAGACAAGACTATTCGGAAGCCTTCCAAGTTGAAAACGATTTTGTAAAATGGTTTGAACTTTTTGATGTATCGGGATTATTCTATCACGTTTATTCTTAGAATAAAATTCATTAGTGTTTTTTATAGTGATAATATTTTGAGTGAAGTCAATCCAATTCCATTTAAT
>CAZHBJ010000149.1:0-8401 GCA_964530445.1 uncultured Ignavibacteriaceae bacterium | reverse complement strand
TCGGGACGAAACGGACTTCTCCTAATTTCTTGAGTATTTTGCAATCCGAAATAGTTTTACCGATCATATTTCCACCTTAATAAATGACCTGAATTTTGAATTTGAGAATGATAGGAAATCTATGAATGATTCCCTTTTCCAAAACGTATTAAGTTTATGGGATTAGTTTAGCCCGATCCGCAGGGCAACTAGTTTTTTATACTTCCCGGGAAGTATATAATTTCCTGAATAGTACTTGTTAATATTTTATTACCAAATTCCAATAATAACCCGCACGCTGCTATTATATCTGTTTTTATTATACTTCCGCCCCATGTGCACCCATTTATTTTTGTTTTAACAGGAGACATAGCCATTTTATCAAACCATCCGCCGGAAACAATATAACTATCATCTTTATCAACTTTAATTGTGTATAGAGAATTCCTTGTCCTCAATTTTATTTCATCTCCCGGACACAAATCTTTCTTTTTTATTTCCTTCAGATTGTCCGATTGTTCCACGATATTTTTTAGCTCAAATTCTATCATAAGATAATTTTTACAAAAAGCTTTTACCCGTAACTATGTTATACAATTCTACCTTCAAATCTTCCGATGTTTTTACTCTTGCATTGTAATCCTTTTCCAGAGACATTTTCCAGAGGAATAGCTGTGAAAAAGTGTGCTTTATTTTGTTCGTCAATTCTTGAAATTTTCCGCTTCTTTCGTATTCATCGGCATCTTCTTTGCTATCCCATACAGTTACTGAAATAAATTCATTTTTTTCACTAATACTTTCGGTTAAGTAAATATAACGGCATCCGTTTATAGATTTTAAAGAAGGGATTATAACTTCCGAATATAATTTCTTAAATTCATTAAGTCTATCTTCCTGAATTACCATTGAAAGAATACGCAGATACATATTTGAAGACTGAATTTTAAAATCTACCCCTTCGGTATTTTGAGCTGCAACAACATACTTTTTTATAACAGGTTCTTCATCTACCGGACCGTATTTTAACTCCATATCTTCGGAAAGCCGAAGGTTCCATTCGGCAGATTCAGACATATATACCCTTCCCTGTTCGAACAGTTTTTTAAATGCACCGGTATTTTCATAATTTTCAGCTTGTGTTTGGGTTTCCCAAAAAGTTAAAGATATAAATTCATTTTCTTCAGGTTTGGATTTTATCAAGCCGGCGAATAAACAACCTGGGGTATTATGAAGCTTGTCGATTACATCCGATTCATAAAAATCTATAAAACTTTTAACACTATCCTGTTTTATTTTTAGTTGAAGAAAACGCATGAACATTTTATGTCCCTCCTTTCCAGGAGTAATTAAATTAAAAACATTAGTGCTGAATTAATCCGCTAATTTTTAGGAATATGTTAAAATAGAAAATATTAAATAAAATTACTTAAACTCTTTTTAATACTACTAAAGTCATATCGTCCATTTGTTCGGCAGTGCCGGCGTGTTTGTTTACCGTATTAAAGATCAAATTGATCAGATCCGGGACAGATAGATTCATGTTCTCTTTTATCATATTTATGAGTTTTTCCTCACCAAACTCTTCTTCGTTTTTATTCATAGCTTCGGTTATACCGTCTGAATATATTACTAAAACCGCTCCCGAAGGGAAATCAATTGTTTTTTCTTCATAAGTCATATCCGGCATTACACCGACTACAACACCGCCTTCGCGCAATCTTTTTACATTGCCGTCTTTATTAATTAATATAGGTTCATTATGTCCGGCATTACAAAAAGTAATCTTATTTTCGGAAAAGTGAAGCATCCCGTAAAACAGTGTTGCATATTTATTGGTATCTGTGCTTTTATATAAAAGATTATTTGTGAAAGCTATACATTCTTTACAAGGTATATCTCTTAAAGTCTGTCCCCTTAACGAAGCCTGGAGATTAGCCATCAATAGTGCGGCAGGAATTCCTTTGCCGGAGATATCTCCGAGACAAAAAACTAAAAGATCATCCTTGGGTGTGATAAAATCAAAATAATCTCCCCCAACATCTTTTGCAGGAATACTCTTTCCGGCAATTTGATATCCCGAAATTTCGGGTGTCGACTTCGGTAAAAGATTTACCTGGATGGCGTTTGCAAGGCGCATTTCTTCTTGAAGTCTTATTAAAGCCTGTTCTCTTTCATAAAGACGTGCATTTTCAATTATATGTGAAGATTGTGCTGCAAGAATAGCTAATAATCTTTGGTCTCCGATTGTAAACCCTGCTTCCGAATGTTTATTAAAAACAGTAAGGAGCCCGGTCATTTTCCCTTTTAGCATCATGGGAACACTTAGCAAAGAGTTTATAGGAAAATCTTTCTTCATTACAAATTTAAATCTATCGTCACTTTCGAAATCATTTATCATCAGCGGGCTTTTATTTTTAAGCATCCAGCCGGTTAGCTGAGTATCTAACCTGTACGGGAGAAGATCTGAGATAGATTCCTGTTTTCGTATCATTGTATGAAAAGGATTAACAAGGTCTTTTTCATCAAGCAGCATTACAACAGCCTGCTGAACTTTTAGGTGTTTTATACACTTTCTTACTATTAAATCAATTACATCTTCAACGGATTGATTGGATGAAATTGCCGTAGCAACGTCATTTAACGCAGACAATTCATCTATTGCTATTTTAAGCCTCCGGTTCTCTTCTTCCAGAACTTTTACTTTTGAGGTATCGGCAATTTCCATTAAGAAATCTTTCTACTTGTTGTTTTTTATTGCTTTATAAAAGTTTAAACAGAATTCTTTAAAAAAGAATAATTTTACATATATAATTTAAAATGGGAGATTCCGGTTGAGTACACTTATATCAAATAATGTCGTTAAGATATTACTAAATAATAGATATAAAAGCTACTATCTCTAAAAAAAATTTGATAAAATTGTATAATCAAACACAAAAATACTTTATATGCGCAATTAAAAATTTTTACCGGATAATATTAATTGGTTTTATATTATCCGGCCAAAAGCAACTTTTAAGAGCCTTAATTGAAATGTTAAATAATATCTTAATTAAACAACCAGAGAAGATTTCCGTATCCTTCTTTGGCCATTTTATCTTTTGGAATGAATTTGAGTGCAGCCGAATCTATGCAGTATCTTAAATGTGTAGGCGCAGGACCATCATCAAATAAATCACCTAAATGAGAGTTGCCAAACCTGCTTCTTACTTCAATACGCACCATGCCTAATGATCTTTTTAATACTTTAACTACATACCGCGGATCAATAGGTTGTGTAAAGCTAGGCCAGCCAGTACCTGAATTGAATTTATTAGTCGAAGAAAAAAGCGGCTCCCCGGATACCACATCAACATAAATTCCTTCCTTATGATTATTCCAATATTTATTTTCAAATGATGGTTCAGTAGCACCGTTTTGTGTTACATCATATTGTAAAGATGTTAATTTTTCTTTAATTACTTTTTCAGACGGCTTTTTATATTTATCTATATTCTCATCACCCCATACTGCCATAATAAATGCATCTCTTCCGGAAGCTTTTCTATAAGCTTCATAACTAACCGGATCTTTCTTATAATAATCCTGATGATATTTTTCTGCCGGATAGAAAGTTGTGAATTTACGAATTTCAGTAACTATTGGTTTTTTAAATATACCTGACTTATTAAGCAGCATTTTTGATCTTTCGGCAACTTCTTTTTGGGTTTCATCATTATAAAAAATTACCGTTTTATACTGCGAACCTCTATCGTAAAATTGTCCTCCCGGATCGGTAGGATCAAACTGCCTCCAGTATATATCAAGTATCTCGGAATAACTTATAACAGCCGGATTGAAAACTACCTGAACGGATTCAACATAACCGGTGGTACCGGTCGACACTTCTTCATAAGTAGGATTTTTCATTTTACCGCCTGCATAACCGGCAATAACTTTTTGAACGCCCTGCAAACTTTCGAAAGGAGCCTGCATGCACCAAAAGCAGCCTCCGGCAAAAGTTGCAGTTTCAACATCTCTGCCTCCCGTATCCGTCAGATAATTATTTTCTGTTTCCGAAGAAATTTTTGCGCAGCCTATAAGAATTAAAGCCGGCATAAATAACATAAATATTATTTTTTTTATAAACATCTCATCATCTCCTGTAAATAAATCTATCCGTAAATTTATAAGCAGAATTTCACAAAAAGATCACAAAAAGGTTGAACTTTTAAAATGAAAAAATTTTGTAACAATTAGTCTGAACCAAATTCGTTGGATAATATACAAAGTTGAGTTTAATTCGGAAGTATTTATATCACATTAAGTTTAACATTTCTATTATTATACGTAATAAGGTAATTAAGATACTTTTAATTTATCCTTCCTTTACCAGGTTATACCGATTAATTAGATTGCAGGCAAATAATAAATTACTTTCTAAGCGGCATTTAACTTCAAATCAAAAGGTATTTTTAGAATAAACGAAGTTCCTTTATTTACTTCGCTTTTAACTTCAATATTTATAGAATGAAGGTCGGCAATTTTTTTAACTATCGCCAGCCCTAATCCTGTTCCACCGGAACTGCCGTTTGAAACGCGCTTTATCTGATAATACCTGTCAAATATATGATGCAGGTCGTCTTTATTTATACCGTATCCGCTGTCTGCAATTTCAACAATAATATTACGCTCATTCTTTTTAAGATTAATATTTATTTCACCGCCGTCAGGTGTAAACTTTAATGCATTGTCCAGCAGGTTTTGGAAAACCTTTTCCATCATTCCGATATCAGCTGTTATAAACGGGATATTTTCTTCAAAGTTTAAATTGCATTTTATGTTTTTAGATTCCGCAATTATTAAATTTTTCTGATGAATATCCTGTAATAGTTCAGCGAGTGAGAATGATTCTTTATCAGGCAGGTTTTCCTTTGCTTCCAGCTTTGAAAGTTCAAATAATTCTTCAACAAGATTGAGCAGTCTGTCGGTTCCCCTTAAGATAGTTTCAAGATATTTTTTTCTTTCTTCAGGAGATAACTGGTCTTCTTTTATCAAAACCGTTTCTACATAACCGCGAATAATGGAAATAGGAGTTCGCAAATCATGGGAAACATTAGCAACCAAATCGCGTCTTTGTTTATCCATCGTTTTTATCTTGTCTATGTTGCCGACAATTGTATCTGCCATTTCATTAAATGAAGCGGCGAATTCTTTCAACTCTCCCCTGCCGTCAAAATTTATCCTTGCCTGCAGATTGCCTTTTTGAAAATCCCTAATTACATAAACAATTTTGCGGAGATTCCTTATAATAAAGCCTATAGCAATAAACCCGATAACCAGCGCCATTATTAAAGCTATCAGCATTGATCTTACACCTAAACGAAGTATATAGCTTCCGAAAAGAAGCTGCGATGCATTTTCGTACTCCCTGCTTCCTAAAATAACATAGATATAACCTTTAAATTGATTATGATATAGTACTTTTGCTGCGGAAAATGCTTTATGCCTTCCGGGATTTTTAGGATCAACTCCCAACAGGAAACGATTATCGCCGGTTGAAATAAATTCGTTTATCGGTCCGAGCGGAACCTTTTTTAATTTTACGGTATGATTTGGCGCGTAGTATGCCAGAATATCTCCTTCAGTATTTAAAAGATAAACTTCAATGCTTGGATTTATTACCATAACATTGTGAAAAACTTGTTTTAATGCGGAAGTGTTAACCGAATCGTTAACAAAAATCGGATTGTCCGAAGCAATATGCTGTGCAATATTATTATTAAGCTTCTGCCGTGTTTCCTGGAAATACATTTGAGCAGTTGAAACTGAAATATAAATATAAACTATACTCATCACGAGAAGTATTAGAAGAAAGGTAAATGAAATTTTCCAAAATAACGATCTAAAAAAGGTTTTCATTATAACACTTCTTTATTGTTGTTAAATTTTATCGTTAAACCTGTAGCCAACCCCCCAGCTTGTAATAACATATTTCGGATTCGATACATCTTTCTCAATCTTGCTGCGCAGCCTGTTTATATGAGAATTAACCGTATGTTCGTAACCGCTGTACTGTGTTCCCCAAATCAGGTTAAGTAAATTTTCCCGAGTATAAATTTTCCCCGGATGAGAAGCCATTAAATAAAGCAGGTCAAATTCTTTCGGCGTTAATTCAACGGATTCATTATCAAGCAGCACACGTCTTTTATCAATATCAATTATAAGTGCATCGAATATAAGCTTTTTCTTTTCCGGTCCGTTTCCGGAAAATTCGTTTGCTCTTCTGAAGATAGCTTTAACACGGGCAATAAATTCACGTAAGCTGAACGGTTTTGTTAAGTAATCATCGGCACCGAATTCAAGTCCGAGTACTTTATCTGTTTCTTCGGATTTGGAAGTAAGCATCAAGATTGGTGTTCTAACCTCTGCCTTTCTTAATTCGCGGCATACTTCGAAGCCGTCCATTTTAGGAAGCATTACATCTAATATTATAAGATCGAAAGAACCTGATTTTCCGTTTTGAAGCCCTGCTGCACCGTCGTAGTTTTTTTCAACAGAACAATCGAGATCTTTTAAATGAATTTCCAGTAAATCGGATATCTCTTTATCGTCTTCTATTATTAATACTCTTTTCATTTTTCCATGTTTTTTTATTTGACAATATAATTATTAATTGTAACAAAACTATCACGAAAGCTTTAAGAAAGCCGGATGAAAAAATTAGGTATGAAAATTAAGCAGTTGTCATTGTGAATATTTGTCTCAGCTAAGAACAAATTTTTTTTATAAAGACAGGCAGGTTAAAAAAGTTTCAACCTGCCTGTAATAATTTATTTTTAAAACAAATAAACTATTTATTATAATCTACAGCTTTATCCGGGTATTTAGGCGGAGGCGGAACAGTAACCGGGTGATCTTTTATTTGCTTCTTTAAATATTTTATTGCCTCTTCAAGCTGCGCATCTTTTCCTTCATAAGTTTCATGAGGAGTATTGTCGACAACTATATCCGGATCAACACCATGACCTTCAATAAGCCACTTTCCCTCAGGACCGTAAACTCCTGTTTCAGCAGCCGATGCAATTCCGTTATCGAGAAGCCAGTTATCAAACGAAAGCCATATTTCTCCTCCCCATGTACGAGTACCTATAACTTTTCCCAGCTTTAATCTTCTAAATCCTTCGGTAAATGCTTCACCGTCGGAAGCAGTAAATGCATCGCACAGCACTACGACATGCCCTCTAAATGCATATTGCATGTTCCATGTCGGCACACCCACTCGTCCTTTCCAGTACATCCAGGCTTTGCGTAAAAGCTTTTCAAGTATCCAGCTGTCTATATTTCCGCCGCGGTTGTGCCTCATATCTACTATCAAACCTTCTCGATTAAATACGGGATAAAAATCTTTTACCCATTCGGTATAATTATTCCCGCTCATTGCTCTCAGATGAACATAACCGATATGATCATCGCTCTGATTATCAACAATTAGCCGTCTTGTATATTCCCATTCATCATAACGGAGATTTGCTTCTGCCCTTTGTGAGATAGGGACAACAATGGCGTCATATTCTTTGCCGCTTTTTGGGGATTTAAGATGAAGAAGAACCTGCTGGCCAACTTGATTTTCCAGAAGAATATTCGGTGAAGCAACACTTAACACAGGTACTCCATTAATTGACAAAATTATATCTCCTTCTTTAACATTTACGTTCTGTTTTAATAAAGGAGATATTTGATCAATATAATCCGGTTCGGATTTATAAATATGAGTTATTTTGTAGCCGCCGTCTTTTTCATCCTTAGTCAAAACTGCTCCAAGTGAACCGATTCCAATCTTCTGCTCTTCCCTGCGAACATCACCTCCGACTACAAATGTATGAAGCGCTGAAAGTTCACCAACTATCTGACCGATTAAATTGTTTAATTCATCTCTATCTCTAACTCTTTCAACAAGAGGCAAATACATTTTCAACATCTTGTTATAATCAACGCCCTGCATGTTGGGATCGTAAAAGAAATCTCTTTCAAGACGCCATGATTCAATAAACATTTGCTTCCACTCTTCTCTCGGATCAAATGAAAAAGTCCATTTACTTAAATTTACTTGCTTTTTAGAAAGCTCCTTTGCAGGCGATGCCGATGCATCAATTACATATATTTCTTTTCCTTTTAATACGAGTATTTTTTTCCCGTTACCTGATAATTCATAATTTTTTATGTCTTCAACAATTGTTTTAACTTCGGCATCTTTATTTTTAATTTCAACTGCTTTAAGCTCTGTTTTGGCTCCAGATTGGCGCAGCCGCTCGGTAAAGAACAATGTCTTTTCATTCATTGAAAGATTGGAATAATTCCCTACCGGAACAGGAACTTCATTTATTCTTTTTTGAATTCCGTCAAGATCGATATTTACTTCAACTTTCTTTTTCTTTTTATT
>CAZHBJ010000148.1:0-8422 GCA_964530445.1 uncultured Ignavibacteriaceae bacterium | reverse complement strand
GATAACAAATACGGTTATGTGATAAAAGAGTGACTGTTTCTTCTTCATATCCTATCCCCGTTTTTACGGAGGTTATTTCTTTCTTAGAAATAAATCTTAATTAAATATCTTGTATTAAAATGAAAAGAACAAATCTCCGGTTCAATATTTTACAATTCTTTTACAAAACATAATAATAATTTTTTGCATTATTGAAAAGCTAAAATAAATCTTCCTGTTTTATTAAAACGTGAAGAAACTAAAATTTTTTTTACGACCATTTTCTGATGAATTAAATTGGGATTGAGAATGAAAATACTACTCGTCTATCCGGAAACTCCCTCCACATTCTGGAGCTTCCACGATGCCTTAAAGTTTGTTTCTAAAAAATCGGCCGAACCGCCGCTTGGATTGATTACAGTTGCAGCAATGCTGCCTGATAATTGGGAAAAGAAATTAATCGATATGAATGTTTCAAGATTGGAAGATAAACATCTGTTATGGGCGGATTATGTTTTTTTAAGCGGCATGAATGTTCACATTAAATCTTTCAAAGAAGTTGTTAGAAGATGCAACAAATTGGGTGTAAAAATTGTTGCCGGCGGCCCTTTATGCACAACACAATACCAAGATTTTTTAGGAATCGATCATTTTGTTTTAAATGAAGCGGAGATAACACTTCCTCTTTTTATAAAAGATTTAATTAACGGAACACCGAAGCATGTTTACACTTCAAATGAATTCCCCGATATTTCCTCAACGCCTATTCCGATGTGGGAGCTGCTTGATAAAAAGAAATATGCATCAATGAGCATTCAATACTCACGCGGCTGTCCTTACGACTGTGAATTCTGCAGCATCACTATGCTGAACGGACGGAGACCAAGAACAAAAAGCAAAGAACAGTTTTTAGCAGAGTTGGATGAATTGTATAAACAGGGCTGGCGCGGGGGGCTATCGGTAGTTGATGATAACTTTATCGGGAATAAGAGAAAGTTAAAGTCGGAAATTCTTCCGGCAGTAATTAAATGGTCTAGGGAGAGAAATTATCCTTTTAAATTTATTACGGAAGTTTCCATAAACTTAGCTGATGATGAAGAGTTAACAAATCTTATGGTGGAAGCCGGGTTTGGAAGTATTTTCGTAGGTATTGAAACACCGAATGAAGACAGTTTAATTGAATGCGGCAAATCTCAAAACAGGAAAAGAGACCTTATCGAATCGATCAATAAACTTCAGCAGAAAGGAATGATTGTATCGGCAGGATTTATCGTCGGCTTTGATAACGATAAGCAAAACGTTTTTGATCAGCAGATAAACTTCATTCAAAAAAGCGGAATCGTTTCCGCAATGGTTGGATTATTAAATGCACCAACAGGAACTAAATTATTTAAAAGACTGAAATCCGAAAACCGTATGCTTGAAAATTTCAGCGGCGATAATATGGACGGATCGATAAACTTCATACCAAAAATGAATTACCGGGACTTAATCGGCGGGTATAAAAAAATCCTTGATACTATTTATTCTCAAAGAGAATATTACTTACGAATAAAAAAGTTTCTGAATGAATATAAGCTGCCTTCGTGGAATTCTTCGAAAATTACAATTGATGAAATTAAGGCTTTCTTCAGGCTAATTTTTGTTTTAGGTGTTTTCGAAAAAGGGAAAAGATATTTTTGGAAGCTTTTTATATTTAGTTTATTGAAACACCCGGCCAAATTCTCTTTGGCAATGACATTTGCAGTATACGGATTTCATTTTAGAAAGATTGCTGAAACGGTGTAGAAGGAAATTAAGTCTAAATTAAATTTTAGATCCCTTTTGTATTCATTAATACAATTCTCCAGCCGTCCGGGTCTTCTATGGTAATTCCTTTTTCCTTCCAATAAGGATTTTCCGGGGGAACGGAATTATAACCTAAAGAGAAGAGCTTATTCGCAATTTTTTCTTGTTCATTTTTATCAGGCAGATAAAAAACCAACAAATTATCTTTTGCGGGCGCCGGGCACGGACTGCCGTTTTCATGCTGTGTAAATTCAAGATGATAATCATTATCAGGAAGCCCGAACATAACTCCGGTATATCCTTCATGTTTTCCAAAGGAGCCAACGACCTGTAATCCAAGACCCTCACCGTAAAAATGCTTTATTTCATCAAGTTTATCCGTTGGTCTTGCAATTCTAATTTGAGCCACATTAATATTATTTAGCCACTTTTTATTTATCATTATTTTTCTCCCGATTTAACCAAACACAGATTGCTTTTAATTTTTTTTTAAATAAAATTAAACCTTATAATTTAATTCGAAAAGATCAATTAAATGAGTAATAATGTAATTTATCTGCTCATAAATTTATAAAATTACTGCGTTGCAATTTGTTGAAAAAACATATCATTGATTAACTAATTAATATTTGCTATAGTATATATGAACAAACTATTAAATTCTTAATTTCATTAAATCATGATAAATTCGGGGAGGTAAAAATGAGTAATAAAAATAAATTTACAAGTTTTTCCGGCGCTTTTATTTTAGGAGGAATTGTCGGCAGCACGGTAACATTGATATTAAGCCCGTTTAGCGGGAAAGAATTTAGGGAAAAAATAAACGGTCAAATCGATAATTCAATTAAAAAAGCAAAACTAAAAGAACTGGAGCTGCTGGGCAAAGCCAGAGATTTTTCGGATGAATTGGTTTTAAAAGCAGAACAGCTTGTTGCATTAATTGACAAATATTCGGCTGGAACATACCTTGGACCGGTTGAAAAGATTGAAAATGAAATTAAAAGCTTAAAGGCGGCAGTAAATGCAGCAATTAATTCATATAATAAATCGAATGGTAAAGCAGATTCGGGAAATAACAAAGTAGAAATTGTTGAAGATATTTTTCCAGAATATAACGATGAAAAATTACCAAAACATGAGAGCATGAGAAAGAGAAACAGATAAATTTAGTTTCAAATTCAATTTTTATTACGAATTTATAATCGCTTAATTATTACAAGCGAAACATCATCCGAAGCAGGAGCATTACCGGCGAAGTAATCTACTTCATCTACAATTGCCCGTCCCATTTCTTCGGCATTTAAATTTTTCAGTTTCGGAAGAAATTTCAATAGTCTTTCGGTTCCAAATAACTCTTCCTTGTCGTTTTGCGCCTCGGAAACTCCATCTGAATATGCAATAAAAATATCTCCATGATTCAACTCCAAAGATCTTTCCGTATAATTAAAACCCTCCATCAGTCCTAAAGCGGGTTCACCTTTCATTAATTCGGAAACACCCTCATTATTAATCAATACCGGAGGTAAGTGCCCCGCATTTATAAAGCGCATTTGCCCGTTATCCGGAATTAAATCCAAGTATACCATAGATGCGAAAAGTCCTGGCAGGGTATCCCGATGAAAAATTTCGTGAAGCTTGGAACCAAATGATGATAAATTTTCATAATCCGGCGCCAATGCTCTTATAGTAGCCTGGAGCTTTGCCATTAGCAACGCTGCTTTCAGCCCTTTGCCGGCAACATCGGCAAGTACTATACCGTAATTTTGATTTTTAAATTTTAAAAAGTCTACAAGGTCTCCGCCAACCTCGTTTGCCGACCTGGTAAATAACCATATCGACCACCCTGGGACAGAGGGGTTTTGCTCAGGAAGTAACGATTGTTGCAATTTTTTGCCGGCTTCAAGTTCATCTTTTGCAAGCAGTTTATCTTTTAGTTCCAGCATAAGTACAAATAAAATAATTACACCGCCGATAATACCCTGGTTATTCGTTACTGTTTGTTCCGGATTAACTTCAATAGTTCTGCCGCTTAACAAAAAAATTACTCCGATTAAAATTAATATTCTGCGTAACGGAGTAAGCCGTATAAACATACTTTTTAAAATCCACAAGGCTTCAAATAAAAAGCGCTTTATACGGCTCATGCGTTCTGATCGCTTTTTCTGCTCCTCATTAATATAAAATCTTTTTAAATCTCTATACTCTTTATTTAAATCATGGAAATTTAAATTTGATAAATCATCTCTTAATACTTTTCCGATTCCGGGACCGGATTTTTGTCCCCGTTCGCTGGTACTCATTTTATTTCCCTTTCGGAAAAAGAAACCTTAAGAAGATTTATTATGAAGTACATTTTACTAAACCTGTAATTGAAGTTAAATTCTTAAAAAGTTCTTTTAATTTATAAGGAAAAAGGTAAAAAACTTATAATTTTTAAGTTATATAAAAATTAGCTAAATCTCTAAACGGCGTCAACAAAGAAATGATAAACGGTTTGTTAATTATTTTTTACTCAAAACCTGCGGACCGGATATAAATTGAAAATATTTTAATAATAAATACTATTAAGAAAAAATTTGTTCAAAATGATGCTGCATATGCGCAAAGTAATCATTTATTAGATATTCAAGTGTTGCAGGTTCATCCGACGGATGCTTCTCCCAGCAAATTTTATCGAGATTATGCGCGTCTCTCGGTTCGTTTAAAATTTCTTCAGGTATACCGTCTATAAAACGAAGAATATGTTTATTATAAGTTGCCCACAATGTAATTAATTCCTGCCAAGAAGTGTCCTTATATTTTTGAATTTTAACCCAGATGTTTTGGTCATATGGTTCAAAAATCAATTCCTGGTCAAGATATGCATTCATAAATCTTATATGATTATTTGCAGCGGAATCAATTAAATGACCTAAAACTTCTTTTCTTAACCACTTTCCCGGCGCGTACGAAGTATTTGCGAAATCATCATTCATATCTCGTAAATTAATTTCAGTCGATTCGATAAATTCTAAATAATATTCGCTAAACTTTCCCATTACATTTTCTCCATGTTAAAACTAAAAGGTAATTTTTAAAATCAACTTTCCTAAGATAATAATCATATTACTTTAAATGAAAAATACTCACCATTGTAAGGCAATTTAATTTAAATAGAAACCATTTTTAACTAAATGTGAATTCATTTAAAGAGGAATAAAAAGTGAGTAAAATTAAATCATTCCGGTTCTTTAAATTTCTTTTCCCCGGCGGTAATTTTAAGATCAAGATAGTTTTGTCTGGGCGGAAGAGGGCAAGTTGCATATTTTGTAAATGCACAAGGAGGGTTATACGCCTTATTAAAATCTAAAATTACATTTCCTCCAGATCCCGGAATATCGGCATATAAAAATCTTCCGGCACCGTAAGTTTCATCGCCGTTGGTTTTATCGGCAAAAATTATAAATAGTTTGTTGCCTTCAATAATCGGGTCCAACTTATATTTTTTACCGTCTTTAGTAAAAACAAGCGAAGAAGGTATTGTGTCTTTTTCAGTAGTTCCGATAATACTTTGTACGGATATAACTTTAGGAGGATTGTTGGGGACATATTCGGCGGTTAACTTCCAATCCTCATTAACCGGAAATGTTTCGATCCCTTTGAAATCGTGCAGCAACGGAGCATTTAAATTCCGCAACCTAACTCCGTACATATTTTCTCTTTTAATAATAAACCATCTTAAGTACCCGAGTCCTAATACAGTCGGATTGCCAGAATTATCGTTCTCTAGAGTCATTTCGTATACCGGCTTTCCGTTACAAAGTACTCTAACATGGGGATTTACATTTACAGTTACAACTCCGTTATTTAAAGTGAATGAACCAATAACACCGGGCGCCATGCCTCTTGGAAATACAATATCATTTCCCAAATCGGTACCAAATTTATTTACACCCGGTTTAAGCCAGTACAAGCCGACTAAGTTTAACCAGCCGTTTTCATCTTCCAAATTTTTTATTCTGGTTTTATGCCATTGTTTTATAGAAGCTATGTAAGAAGGGCTTCCTTTGGGTTCCAAATTATTGTTCTTACACCCGCTAAACAAAAATAAGAGAGATAAAATAAAAATTGCCGGCTTAAAAAACTTCATTCTGCATTCCATGTATAATTACCAAAAATCGTAAGAAAAAGTAATCGTTTATAAGAAAAAATTCAAATTAAATTATTGTCTGCATTTAATATCAATAAGAATCACGTTCTCGAGCTTACTCTAATACATACTATTTTTATAAATAATGAAATACCTCACCGCAAGCAGTGAGGTATCTTAATTGATGATTTTAATCCTACTCCGCAAGCGGCGGGGAACCTGCCCGTCCGGCAGGCGGGTTTTACCCGAATGCTCTCGTCCGCCGAAGTCCAGCGGACGAAGGCGGATTAAAATTCATTATCTAGGCTTGACACAATAATTAACCGGAAACCTGATTTAATAACCGTTTATCAAAAATACCTGCAAAAAAGAACTGTAAATGTGTATAATTACACCAAAAGTATAATAAAAATGAATTTGAAAAAAGCGGCAATTTTAAAGGGGCAAATATGAATAAGTTATCTCTTGAAGCTTTTATAAAGAACTTAAGCGAACTCGGCATAAAAAGTATATACACTATAATGACTCCCGTCTCAAACATTATTTATTTAGATGCCAATGATTCCCGCGAAGAACTGCTTAAAAAAATTTTAAAGAGCAGACGTACTTTTTACCCGGTGTTCAGTGAAAGGCCGGAAAATGTTATCGGTATAATCCATATTAAAGATTTACTAATAGAGTCTTTAGCAAATTCTGAAATTGACCTTAAAGAGGCATTGCACGAGCCTGTATATTTTAGTGAAACTCACAGTATTCGCCAGACTTATAATATTTTCGTTCAATCCAAAACAGGTGCTGCATTTGTCGTCAACAAATCAAACGACATAACGGGATTTATCACTTTAAGAGATATTACGAAAGCATTGTTGAAAAGCTTCCCTTCGCCGAAAAACTTTTATGAACTTTTTTATGAAAAGAAAACAGACGGATCGTGGGTAATAGACGGATTAATACCTGCAGTAGAATTTCAGAAAGCTTTCACTGCAGTTCCCTTGCCGGATATGCGAAATGAAAGAAATTATACGCTGGGCGCATTTATTGTAAATTACATGGAAAGAGTTCCGGCTATTAATGAAAAAATTGATTTTGGAAATTACAGTTTAGAAATTATAAATTCCGATGCCGAGAATATATATGAATTTCTTTTAAGGAAGATTTCTTAATTTTAAATTAATGTACCTTATAATAACTAGACAGCTAACTAAATCTTAGGTAGTGTCCTAATTTGCTGAAATTATTAAAGGATAAATAATTCCTCGGCTCAGCTCGGGATGATAATTTAAATATTTTTTTCATGGTGAGCGAAGTCGAACCATAATTTAGAAAAGCAAATTAGGTCAACACTAAAGATCAATTTTGGGTTTGTTTTTTCCTTTTTAGTTTACTTTTTATTTTGGCAAGAAGTTTTTCAGCCCATGGAAATTCGGTGGCTAAAATTGTTAAGCCGGCAGGTATTACTATAATAGCAGGACCGGGGGTTACAATTAATAATATTCCAATAATTATTACTGTAAATCCTAAAATCGCTATAATTATTTTTCTCAACTTTTTTACGGTCTTCTGCATTACGTCTGTTTTTAATCGATAGAAAATACTTTTAGCAAAATTTACAAACGAATTTGAATGATTCGTCTCCTCCTGTTTATTTCTCTATTCTTCTTAAACAGGGGTTTCAACTTAAAATTAAAATAAATAACTGTCAATTAAAAAATTAAATAAAAACCCATATTTTGCGAATTCAAACCATTTTCTAATGTTTTAAATTTATTTTTCGGATATGCTGCTTAAGTATTTTTTAAATACTGCCTTAAATACTTTTTAGTTAATTGAATATCGATAAATAGCTCTTCCCTGAATTATAAAAACTGATCTTTTGTTTATATAATTAATCAATTGATTTATTTATTTGATAAAATTTTTTTATTAGATTGATAAAAAGCTTTTTGCAAATACCGTATTAAAAGAAAAATAAGAATCATAATAAGCGATTTTTATTGCATGATATTTGCCGCATTTACATTTTTGTCTAAAGAATAATAGCAGGAAATCGATGAAGATAAAATTTACAATCAATCAAATTTTCCTAATAATCTTCCTCACTTTTTTTTCTTCTTTTATAAAAGCACAAAGCGGTTATAAATTAATCTGGTCCGATGAATTTAATGATACTACTTTAGATATGTCCAAATGGAGTTATGAAACCGGCAACAATAACGGATGGGGAAACAACGAAATGGAATATTATACAGGACGAACTCAAAATATTACTGTTAAAGACAGCGTACTTACTATTACAGCAATAAAAGAAAGTTACAGCGGCTTTAACTATACTTCGGGAAGAATAAAGACACAGAATAAATTTTCATTTAAATATGGAAAAGTTGAGGCAAGAATAAAATTACCTTATGGAAAAGGAATATGGCCTGCATTCTGGCTGCTCGGAGATAATATCGTATCTGTCGGATGGCCGAAATGCGGTGAAAATGATATTATGGAAATGATAGGTGGAAACGGCATATGGAATAA
>CAZHBJ010000147.1:4535-8492 GCA_964530445.1 uncultured Ignavibacteriaceae bacterium | reverse complement strand
GGGGAAATCCGCCAAAATTTCCTGTGCGGTATTTTTTACATGTGCATCAATATTAGCGGGATTATTAAACTGCTGCGGCATCCATGCATTTTTATTTTCCGCTACAAGCTCACCGGCTTTTTCAATCGCTCCTTTCATTCCAAGCTCGCGCGGCGTCAACTCAAACTCCGCACCGTAAGCTGCCATAAGTTTTCTTCTTTCAATAGACATCGATTCCGGCATTACCAGAATAATTTTATATCCTTTAACCGCTGCAACCATTGCCAGACCTATACCTGTATTGCCGGAAGTAGGTTCGACTATAACACTGTCTTTATTTAGTAATCCCTTCTTCTCGGCATCTTCTATCATTGAAAGTCCGATTCTGTCTTTAATACTTCCGCCGGGATTTGCCTTTTCCAATTTAATCCAGACTTCATGATCGCTGCCGAAAAGTTTATTAATTTTTACATGAGGTGTTTTTCCTATGACTTCCAAAATATTATTGTATTTCATATCTGCTCCTTAAATTATGAATTCCATTTGATCAAAATAATTTTCATTTGAACGAACCTTAGTCTCCATTTTGCTGTACACTACGGAATTGGAGGGAACACTTTGTGTAATCCATGCATTTCCGCCGATAATACTTCCTTGTCCTACAACAGTTTCACCACCGAGAATTACTGCCTGAGAATATATAATTACATCGTCTTGTATTGTAGGATGACGTTTAACATCCGAGAGCGATTTACTGACACTTAAAGCACCAAGCGTAACACCTTGATACATCTTAACATTCTTCCCGATCTTAGTTGTCTCACCTATCACTATTCCGGTTCCGTGATCGATGAAAAACGGGCAGCCTATTTCAGCGCCGGGATGAATATCAATCCCAGTAATTTCGTGTGCATGTTCGGTTAAAATCCTTGGAATTATTGCAACATCCCATTTATAAAGTTCATGAGCAAGCCTGTAGATTGCAATAGCCATAAAGCCCGGATAAGCGAGAATCACTTCATCAATGCTTTCAGCAGCCGGATCGCCGTGGAAAATTGCATCGGCATCCAGCCAGAGCATATCGTGAACTTTTGGAATTTCAGAGATAAAACTTTTTGCAATTTCGGCAGCATTAATCTTTGCTCTGGGTTTGCCGCTGCCATTTACATTCCTTAATATTGAAATTAAATTTCTTTCCATCAACTGGAGCTTTGCAACTATATCTTCAGGTGAATAGTAAACCTTGCTTGAGAAATGAGGGAACAGCAAATCAATAATCTCTTCTAAAAATTCTATTGACTCTTTTTTTAATGAAGAATTGCATGTATGTGTTTCTCTTTTACTTAAAAGGTTTTCCGCAAATCCCTTAAATTGATAATTTTTTGTCTCAGTCATATTTAATGCCTAAAATTTTCTTAAACTGTTTTAACCTGCAGATCAAGCGGATGATTTCCGCAAATAGATAATTTTGTATATAATTAAATAGATCAGTTATGCAAAAGTAATTATTTTTTGATAACTATTTTGACCAACCCGCGATTAATTTTATTTAAATTTATTCATTTTATCGGTTTAAAAATGTGATTTCAATATAATCAGTCATATCCGAAACTTTATTTCAATAATTATTAAAGATTCAGTATTTTTAAACCACTATAAAAAATCATTACAATTTATTGAAAAATTTTAGCGGGAAAGAAAAATGGAAACAAAAATAATCTGGACAAAAATTGACGAAGCGCCGGCTTTAGCCACATATTGCTTGCTTCCGATAGTTAAATCATTTTTAAAAGGGACAGAAATTGAAATTGAACAAAAAGATATATCTCTGGCAGGCAGAATTTTAGCTAACTTCCCGGATAATCTAACCGAAGATCAAAAAATCCCGGACTATCTAACCGAATTGGGAAACCTTACACAAAAACCCGAAGCTAATATTATTAAACTGCCTAACATCAGTGCATCTATTCCACAGTTGAAAGCTGCGATAAAAGAATTACAGGAAAAAGGATACAAAGTTCCCGATTATCCTGAAGAGCCGAAAACCGAAGAAGAAAAAGTTCTTAAAACAAGATTCGCTAAAGTACTTGGCTCTGCGGTAAACCCGGTATTAAGAGAAGGTAATTCCGATAGACGAGCTGCTGCTTCGGTTAAAAAGTTTGCCAAGAAATCTCCTCATAAAATGATGAAGCCCTGGCCGAAATCCGGCTCGAAGACTCGTGTTACACATATGAACCAAAAAGATTTTTACGGATCGGAAAAATCCGTTACTTTAGATAAAGACGATGTTGTTAAAATTGAATATGTAGATCAAAACGGGAAAGCTACTGTTTTAAAGGAAAATCTTAAACTGCTTAACGGCGAAGTAATAGATGCCGCAGTAATGAACGTAAAAGAGCTGAGAAAATTTTACGCAGAACAAATGGAAGAAGCAAAAAAAGATGGTGTTCTTCTTTCGCTTCATCTTAAAGCTACAATGATGAAAATTTCCGATCCGATTATGTTCGGACATGCCGTTTCGGTTTATTACAAAGATGCGCTGGAAAAGCATGCAGATATTCTTAAAGAAATCGGTGCAAATGTAAATAACGGTCTGATGGATGTTCTTGATAAAATAAAGAAACTGCCAGATGAAAAAAGGAAAGAGATTGAAGCTGATATTGAAAAGGTTTATGAAAGCAGACCTCAGCTTGCAATGGTTGACTCAAGAATCGGAAAAACAAATCTTCATGTTCCGAATGATATAATTGTTGATGCATCCATGCCGAATGTAGTTCGCGACGGCGGCAAAATGTGGAACCGTAAAGATGAGCTGCAGGATTGTATTGCAATGATCCCTGACAGATCTTATGCAACCATGTACAAAGAAATTATGGAAAACGCAAAAGCAAATGGTCAGTTCGATCCATCTACAATGGGTTCGGTTTCAAATGTAGGTTTGATGGCAAAGAAAGCCGAAGAATACGGCTCGCACGATAAAACTTTTGAAGTAAAAGGAAACGGAATTGTTCGTGTTGTAAATTCGGAAGGTAAAACTTTACTTGAACAGGATGTTGAAACCGGTGATATTTTCAGAATGTGCCAGGCGAAAGATGAACCCATAAAAGACTGGGTAAAACTGGCAGTAAAAAGAGCAAAAGCATCTTCTTCTCCGGCTATTTTCTGGTTGGATGAAAACAGAGGACACGATAAAGAAATTATTGCAAAAGTTAAAAAGTATTTACCGGAACATGATACAAAAGGGTTGGAAATAAAAATTCTTAATCCGGTAGATGCGATGAAATACACTTTGGAAAGAGTTAGAAAAGGACTTGATACTATTTCAGTTACAGGCAATGTACTTCGTGATTATTTAACGGATCTATTCCCAATCCTTGAACTGGGAACCAGCGCCAGAATGCTGTCGATAGTACCTTTATTAAAAGGCGGCGGTTTATTTGAAACCGGTGCCGGCGGTTCTGCACCAAAGCATGTTCAGCAGCTGGTTAAAGAAAATCATTTAAGATGGGATTCGCTCGGTGAATACTGCGCACTTGTACCTTCGCTTGAAATGATTGCAAGTAAAACCGGGAATAAAAAAGCAGCGCTGCTTGCCGAAACACTCGACACTGCAATCGGGAAATATCTTGAGAACGGACGGATGCCTTCGAGGAAAGCAGGTGAAATAGATAACAGAGGTAGTTCCTTTTATCTCGCTTTATACTGGGCGGAAGAATTAGCTAAACAGGATAAAGACTCAGACTTGAAATCGCGTTTTGAAAAAATACATAAAGAACTGAAAGCTAACGAAGAGAATATTTCCAGCGATTTGATCTCCGTGCAGGGCAAACCTGTCGATCTCGGCGGTTATTATATGACTGATGAAAAAATGACTGCTGAAGTTATGCGCCCGAGTTCAACCCTTAATAAAATAATTGATGAGATGTAATCTAATATTTTAGATTATTTTCCAAACTAGTCTTAAAACGGATGAGGAAG
>CAZHBJ010000147.1:0-4435 GCA_964530445.1 uncultured Ignavibacteriaceae bacterium | reverse complement strand
TAAAACAAGGCATTTATTAAATTTTATTTAGGATTAAAAAAATTCTTGATTTGTTCAATTATAATTCATTAAATTCTAACTACCCATTTATGCGAATTCTTATCCTTTTACATAAAGCTGCAGCACAAATATTTTAAAATATATTTTAATTGAAGGAGAAATTATGGCAAAGAATAAAACCGAAGATACGGGAATGAAGCGCCGGCTTAAAGATCAATTAAAGATTTATAAAAAGGCAGTTAACCGGAAAGACCGCACTTTAAAAGAAATTGAATTTTACCCCGTGCATGACAAAAGAGTAGAAACCAAAGAATACCAAGCTGTTCACAAGAAATTAGCAATAGATCAAGACCGCCCGTGTTTAATTTGCGGGGTAAGGAATTCTACTTTAAAAGATAAAACTCAAAACCCATATCATGCTAAACAAATGGAAACACATCATCACATTATCGAATGGGCGTTAGCTAATGCAATTGATACTGATAAATTCAACAAAAGACTTTTACCTAATCTTCAGAGACGGCACCCCGACCGTGAAGATTATAAACATCCTTTTACGCAAGAACAAATTAGTGCCTGGGTAGATCATGATGAAGACAATTTATGGGTGCTTTGCGATGTTCATCACCGTGCTCAATACTTCGGCATACACGAAATTACCGATCCTATTTGGGGACCGGTTGATCTGTTAAGAGATGATTTTGAAAAATATGCTCGTGATGCTATAGAACGGGGAAAAGCAAAAACAAAAAAGCAGAAAAAGAGTAAGAAAAAATAAAATGGCACAGTAAGGAGCCCTAATTTTTCAATTCATTTTTCTTAGAATTAAAAGGACATAAATAATTTTTTACTCTCGCTTCAGTCTCTTACCCGTATGTTTAGTGGAAGGCTGTTTTTGCTAATTATTTAATATTTTTTAATAATACTTAAATGAGTTAAATGGAAATAATAAGAACAAAAACAGATGCTTATTAATAATCCAATAGATATACCACGTTGATAAAATAATAGAGCTCACCCGATTTTAATAATTGATTATCCTAATAATATCTCATTTATCCAAGATAATAATCGCCATGAATTACATGGTTTATAATACCAATATTATCACTAACACTCAGGTGAAGTTCACCTAAATCAACCGGTTTGTTAATTACACTAACCGGATGGAGATAATAGCTCTGAATTAGTGAAATGTTTTCTTTGGTATCGGTAATGAAAATGTATGGTATTTTTGTTATTCCTGAAAGTCTAGAAATTGCTTCAATACCGTCAATGTCGCCTTTTAACGTTATATCGGAAATTATTAATGACGGGTAATTTTTCAAAGCAGCTTCAATCAATTCTTCTCCGGTGGATATCAAATCAAAAACATAAAAACCTTTTTTCTCTAGAAATATTTTTATCTTTAACGCTGATACTAAATCCCGGCTGCAAACCAATATTTTATTTTTCATAATATCTTTTCCTACTTCTTAAACTCAATTTAATGTACACCTTTAAATTTGTAATAACAAGGCTATTGCTTTTAAAACGTTCAATGCTTTGCTTTATTTCTAATTGGATGCAATTTTACTTTAAATCATTAGTTTATATGAATGATTTAGGTCAATTCATCTCGCTTTACTATCTGGAGTTTTAATCTCCCAAAGCACATCTATCTGTTTTAAATGAGAAGAAGTCAAGACTAAACCAAAATTATATTAAGTTAAACCCGGTATCATTGCGTGATCAACTAATTACTTGCTGTATTATTATTGTTGTTTTATCAAAGAATTAAAAACCCCTATAGATGTCTAATTCCCTTGGGTATTAGTTATTATTAGTCTATATTTAGTTCAGATAAAATGTTAGGAGATTTAGTATGAAGATACATGACAATAAGAAACGCGAACGTATTTATACACACAACAAACTTATTTTAGAAAGAGAAAAATTATTAACAATGTTACCCGGCTGGAGCATAAATAAATTTAACAAGATACTTGAAGCTTTGACACAAAAAGAAGTAATCGAGATTTCTAACAATGAAGTTAAAATTTTTATTCTCCCTATATCCGAGAAGGAATATAAACACGTACTGAATAATGAAACTATACATCAGTCACAGTTTACCGACGAAGAATCAGAATTGCTTACATTACTATCTACGCAAAGTAAAATTAGCTAATAAATTTACTGCTGCTTTTTTAATAATGAGAAACTGAATAAATTAATTGATTTCTTAAAAAGATTACTTATTTCCAAGTTTATGTTAATTTTAGTACCGCGATCAGTAAATAAAACATCCCAGTTCGCTTTAGTATTATTTAATAGGCCTTAAAAAGATTATGAGCTTGCCGGTTTCGGCCGGGTGAAGCATAAACTTGCGAGTCTGCATCACTGAGATAAAATTTTGCTTTTCGTACAGGGCCTGCCGGACGGGCAGGTTCCCCGCCGTTTGCGGCGTAGGATTAAAATCATCAATTAAGATACCTCACTGCTTGCGGTGAGGTAATTCATTTAGCAGCGAAATTTTCGAACTTTACGAACGCGGATAAGGAACTTCCAAAAGGTAAATATTTTATTTACTTATAAAGAATTTCCTTTAACAACATTCGTAAACAAATCTTGGAAAACAAATTTGCATTAAATTATATATTAGGAATACTAATATATTATAGATATATTAAATCAGAGTATAATAAGAGTAAAAATTATACTAAAAAAGTAAAATAAAAAAAGCCGAACAATTCGATTTACAAGTAACTCTCTCTTTCACACTTCTTGGTAAAGTAAGTTCTACTTTTTAATATTTCTTCAATTTTAAATCAAATAATTACTTCCGGTTTACCGTTGTAAAAAATAAATAAATTAAGTATTCCGGAAAAACAAACAAAAGGAAAAATGTATGAACATTTATGTAGGAAATCTATCACCGGATGTAACCGAGGAGGATTTAGATAATTTATTTTCCGAGTACGGAAAAGTTACAAGTATTAAAATTGTCAAGGATTTTCACACTAATATATCGAAAGGCTTCGGTTTCCTTGAATTATCTCAAAATTCAGATGCACAAAAGGCAATTACTGAATTGAATTCAAAACAATTAAAAGGAAAAGAAATTGTTGTTAATGAAGCTCGCCCCAGAAATAATGACGGCTCTGGCAAAGGAAGAGACTTTAAGAATAGAGGTTCAAACAGGTGGTAATACAAATTCAGGCCCTGACAATAAAATGAGGACTTATTAAATAAAAGGATTCTCAAAGAAAATTTTGTAAAACACAAATTTGGTTTTTTCCTTCCTTTAATTGAAAAAATAACTTTAGTTTTTTTTTCAATAATAAAATTTAAGTCCTTCAAAACTGTTAATTAAATATAAAAAATTTGAAAACCCGGGGGGCTAATTGAAAATGACTAAACAGTACACATTACGGGACGAGAAATCAATAAACCAATATTTTCTCGAAATTGGCAAGTTTAACTTATTAACCGTAGAAGAAGAATTGGAACTTGCAGTAAAAATAAAAAACGGGGATGAGAACGCAAGAGATAAACTAATAAAAGCTAATTTACGTTTCGTAATATCTGTTGCAAACCAATACCAAAACAGGGGGCTTTCTCTTTCGGATTTAATAAACGAAGGCAACCTGGGACTAATAAGAGCCACAAAAAGTTTTGATGTAACAAGAGGTTTTAAATTCATATCCTATGCAGTGTGGTGGATAAGACAAAGCATAACTCAAGCAATAATCGATAATTCACGAATTGTTCATCTTCCGCTTAATATCGTAGGAAATCAGATTAAAATTAATAAGGCATCCAGAGATTTCGAACAGTTGAATGATAGGAAACCTACAAACGAAGAGTTAGCCGGAATTTTGGGAATATCAGTTTCCTTGATTAGTAATGCAATTAAAGTTTCGGGAGCAGACTTTTCAATAGATGCACCTTTCAAAAACGATTATAATAATAACACAAGTACTTTAGACATTCTTCCTGATTATAATCAGCCTACACCGGATGAGAATCTAACAAAGGAATCGCTCACCAAAGATATCGAATATATGCTGTCTATCCTTACCTACAGGGAAGCAGTAATTATAAAGATGATTTTTGGTATCGGCAGGGAAAAGAAATCAACACTAGAAGAAATCGGGGATAATTTTAATCTAACAAGAGAAAGGATTAGACAAATAAAAGAGAAAGCCTTAAAAAAATTAAGAAATTCTAAAGAAGCTAAAAGCTTAATGATTTACCTTGGATAATTTCTCATAGTTATTAAGAATTTATTCCTATTAGACAAACTTGGGGAATAATCTAAAATCTTTTTTTCTGCATATCGATGAATATAATAGTTTAAGTAATCACTGACTCTTTGCCTGATTTTTCTTTTCCCGTTTAGCCGCTTTTTTTTCTTTCATGGTTTTTGCCGGTTCTTTCTTTGAACCTTTTT
>CAZHBJ010000146.1:0-8512 GCA_964530445.1 uncultured Ignavibacteriaceae bacterium | reverse complement strand
ATTTTTCTTCTATCAATTTTTTCAGGTAGCCCTTGCGGAAACCTGGAAAATTTAGAGAATTCTTTAAAATTATTTTCCGGATAATCAATTATAGGAATATATGATTGAGTAGTGCCGGAAATTGTTCCCCCTATGAGCCACATAGGCATTGTAAAAACTAAAAACCAACCATTCGAAATTGTGGAGATAGTTCCTAAAGCAACAAGAGCGGACATTGAACCGGAATTCGATTTATAGCAAACCAGTCTTGC
This sequence comes from uncultured Ignavibacteriaceae bacterium, assembly GCA_964530445.1. Lineage (GTDB taxonomy): Bacteria > Bacteroidota > Ignavibacteria > Ignavibacteriales > Ignavibacteriaceae > FEN-1297. Next base: position 8,261 of record CAZHBJ010000146.1, on the reverse strand, counting down.
GTTTGTTATATCTTTCTTGGCTATTGAATGAAACGCTGAATCGGCAACAAAAATCGAATCATCACTAACAGCAATTAACTCACCTGTTATATTGTATTCTTTTTCATGTTCATTAGAACATTCGGCATTTATCCAACCGCCGTATGTACCGGTAGCCATTTCATTTGGTTCGGAAGACCAATTTTTAGGGACATTAGTTGTTGCACAACCAAATAGAAGTGCAGACAGAAATAAAAAGACCGGTATTTCCAAATATTTATGGTTTTGCATAACGGCTCCTCCAAAAACTCTTTTCCATGGAAGATTCAACCGATTTAAATTCCGGTGCCAGGCGTGTTAATGCCGCTTTGGGATCAAAAAGAATCTGCCACATATAAGTTGAATTTTCTTCTTTTATCCATTCTTTACGAATCCATTCAAGATAGTATCCGCGGCTTTTTAAAAATAATTCATAACTATTTGATTCGGAAGGTACTTTATAATTAAGAGTATAAGAATCTCCTGGTAAAGTTGTTAAAACTTTTGCTGAGTCACGAAGTTTATCAAGAGCTCTTTGGTTTGTACTTCCATCTTTTATTACGGAATTTGGCTTTAAATAAATAGGTTCGGCTTTTTTTAGATTTAGAGCAAGAGCGATATAATCAATCCGCCAATTACCTTTTGTCATTCTTAAACGCACCTTTAAGTTTTTACTTGTATTCATTTTAAGATGGAGAAGATGAAGATCTACAGCCAGCGGTCCCTGTTCATCGATAACAGAGCTAACTTTCCATTCCCCGGTTGAATCTTGAGTCAGCACTTCAATTCCTCCCATTATTTCTGCAATGGGATACCGGCTTAGTTTAAATTTCTGCCTTTCAATTTGGGCAAACCAATATCCCACATCATTTCCCATATATGCAAAGGCCTGATAGATAAGATATGTTGAAAGTAAGGTCTGTCTGCATCCAATAACAAGACCGCAAGGCTGCGGAGGTACATTATCAAATTCCAGTTCCATAATCTCTTTAGTGCCTAAATAATTAGAATCGGATTTACTGAACCATTCTTTGCCGTCAAAAAATTTAGTTAATTCCAAAGCGTCACCTTCTTCGGATTCAGCATAAGTTGGAGTCACCTGAACATTACTTTCCCAAAATTTTCCATCATTATCTGCAAAGATTCGTGAATTCTTTTCCTTTGGTACAGCAATTAAATCAACGCTTCGAACTACATGGGTTTCAAGCGCTTCATTTTTCATTTCTAAAAAGAAATCTTTTCCCGGTTCACTTTCTCTATATAAAGCATCAATATCGGATGCTTCCATGGAAGGACTTATGCTTGATGAAAAGCCCTCGGCACGTAAATGATAACCGTCGTTATCCTCAACATAAAAAGTAGGGCACGATCCAAAGCATGCTTTCGGATTTGCAATACAAGCAACTGTTACGGCGGCTGTTATTCCTGTAAATACTGTTAATGCAATTTGAGAACCTGAAGATTTAATAGTATTAGTTTCGAATAAAGAGACAGAATCATTACTTACATTATAATTCCCTTTACTCAGCGTATCTCTATATTCGTTAAGGAAACAACCTTCCCCAATCGTAGATGAATCATTATATTGCCAATTATGTAAAACATAAACGCTTCCGTTTTTCATATGAATTTTAAGATATGGCGAGTTTTTTTCTATTCCCCCATTATTTTCATATTCCGCTTTTTGAAATGAATCTTTATCTCTTACTTCCCGGGAAACTCTGTTATAATCAGAACAACCTGTAAAGATTAAGATAACAAATAACAAAGCAATATTATTAAAACGAAAAAATATGTCGGCCATTATAATTCCCCGATTAACCAATAATTAAAAATTTACAATATTAATATTTTTCGAATTATACAATTTTTCAAATTCATACACATGACTTGTTTTACCCTTTTTTATAACCCCAAAATAAGTTATTACCTAAACAATTATAAGTTAATTTATTTCAGAATAAAAAGACAGAAAAACATTTTTTCAGATTTATTCTTTGATCCATGCTGAGTATCCAGCATCTCGGATTATTTGTAAACCCGATATGTTCATAATATGAATTCGCATTAGGTACTGCCATCAAAATTAATTTACATTTCAGTCCTAAATTATCCTATATAATTATTTGTTAAAATTTGTTTTTAGTGAAATAATAGTACCATCTTGATACCCTGCTAAAACACACTTACCATCAGGGAACCAAGATATTGCTCCGATAGGACATAGATACTCCGTATAACTCTGTATTATCTTGCCGCTTTTTAAATCCCAAATATTTATACTGCCGTTTATTGATCCACCGGCAAAATATTTACCGTCAGGGGAAACAGTACCACAAGAAACTTTCTGAACATTCATCCCAATTGTTTTAATTAATCTGCCGTTTGGATTCTCCCAGACTTTTAATGTATCATCGTCTTGCCCCATTGTGACAAGTATTTCTTCATTTTGCGAAAAAGAAACCAATTTTAAAAACTTATTGCGAGCAGTAACAGAAAAAAGTGTAGTATTTTTTGCAATATTCCATAATTGAAAAACTCCGGGTTTATTATTATAAAAATTAATGATATAATTACCATTAGGAGAAATGGATACCCCCCAATCCGTTTTAAAATGAATTTTCTTTAACAACTTTCCTTTATATATCTCATATTTTTGTATTGTATCTGCATTTGCAATTAATAATTCCTTATCATTTTCAGTGAAATTCAGGCATGATGGTATGCTGGATTTATTAAACCTAATATTTTTAAAAAGTTTACCATTTTGTGCGTACCATACAGAAACATTTACGGAGTCAATATAAGAAGTATCATATGCATATATAGTTCTTGATGCAATTGTAGCCAAATATTTCCCGTTATGTGAAAAAGATGCATCATTTATATCCATGTTATCTAAATTAATATTATAAACATTTTTCCCGGTTTCCGAGTTCCAAGCATAAATCTTTTTAGGAGCTAATGATATCAATAATTTATTCTTTGAATTAGAAATTATTTTTCTAACAGACCCATGATGTTTAACCAAATCTTTTATTAGTCTGCCGTATTTCAAATTCCATAATTTTATTTCATCAATAGAATTTGAGGTAAGCACAAGTCTGCAATTAGGCGATATTGCTATATTCCTTATATGCGGAGTAAAAGTATATATAGAATTATACTTAAGTATAGCTTTTCCCGTCTTTAAGTCGAAAATGCAAAAGCCGGGGTCATCCCATCCTGTAACTAAATATTTATTATTATTCGATATAAGAATTGGCTGTTTGAATAATCCGTGAATAATATTTATTTGTTTCCCGCTTTTAACATTATAAATATATATGTCCCCTTTAACCGGGTTCACCATATTTACAACCAGAGATTTCGCGTCATTTGTCAAACTAAAACCACCCGGCTGATCTTTTATAGGAAATGGAATTGTCTTAATAATTTTTCCTGTTAGAGCATATAATCTAATACCGGAAGTATCAATGCTATTTCCATTTTCATTATGTGGAAAAGCAATTATATCGCTATATTGAGAAAACCAAGCATCTTTACCGATAAAAGTATGAATTAGTCTCCCCGAGTTAGTCTTAAATATTTTATAAAAGTTTACATAACTTACCCCCACTAATTTATCACTTACAGCTACTATAAAACTATCATTACCTGCAAAATTTATTTTCCACATATAATCTTTAGTTTTAATAACTTTTCGTATTGAAGGTTTGTCTTTAATATCCCAAATAATTATAAGTGAATCATCTCCACATGAAAGCAGTTTTTCCCCTTCATTTGATATTGCTAAGCTGGTTACCCTTTTATGATGGCCTGATAATGAAAAAAGTAGTGAATCGTTTCTAATATCCCAGCATTTTATCTTCGCCGAATCGCAATAAAAAAGTTTTTCACTATCTTTAGAAAATACATACTGATTAGGTCCGAATATGTGGCATGGGAGCATTTTTATAATCTGCTGTTTTTCCAAAGACCATACTTGGGTGCCAAATAAATTAATTGATAAAAAATATTTATTATTGGGGGAAAACATCAATTTAGAACAGCCTAGTGTTCCGCCTTTTATCCACTTAACCGAATTATCTTTTGCATAAGAAAGAGATACTCCATAGCAAATTATTAATACTAAAGCCAAGTATTTTTTCATTTTAATTTCCCCATTAATTAATTTTTAACATGCCCTGCACATAAGAAAGACAGTACTCATAACCTATAATCCAATTATACTATGGTAATTTAAAATAAAACGGCACTACAACCCACGCAACTACCGGCTTCCCTTTTTCCAATGCCGGTTTAAATTTAAACTGCATTGCTGCTTTAAGACATGCTTTGTTAAAAAAATTTTCCGAGCTTTTAAGAATATATGCTTGCTTTACTTTCCCTAATTTTGACACAAGCATTTGAACAAATACTTTCCCTTCCATTAGATAAGTAGAATCCCCTACATGATATTCAGGATAGTCAGGCTTAACTAGTTTAATCGGCTCAGGAAGTATAGCTTGAGAAGTATCTGTTTTCGTCTTATGAGAAGTAGAACCAGAATATTTGATTTTGTAATATTCAGATACTACTGATGAAGAGTCATCGCCTAAATAATAAGCGTAATGTTCGTTATATATAATTTCTTTACCGGAACATGACTGAAATATTAAAGTTAAAATAAATATTACAAAACATAAATTTGATTTCATGTTCTACATCTCCCCTTCTAATGATAGATGGTCAAAAGAATTTTGTAAATAACACTATATAAGTTATAAATTTTTTCATTCTTTTCTTAGAAGAACTATTTATTTTTAATAAATTACAAATCAGCTAAAAATCTTATTTTATTTTTCACTTTTGTTCCAAATTATTTCCATTACCAAAGACTTCATACCAATTTATTTTTCTCGTGGCGAACATTATTACAGCTAAAATTATAAATAATGCTATGTTGCCCAGCAGCAGTGAGTAATCCTGGAGCTGCAATATCGTGTACATAAACCCATAAAATAAAATTAGGATTCCGCCGATAAGCAGACCCAGATTGGCTTTTGCAAATACGCTTTTAGTATAAAAACCGATTAAAGCTATTACAAGAATACTTGATATCAAGTAGGAATATTGGAATAACATATATTCCGACAGCGCTAAAAGAAGTGAATAAAAGATTACGAGAGATAAACCAATCAATAAATATTGAATCGGGTGCAGCGCTTTTTTATTAAATATCTCAATCATAAAAAAGCTGACGAAAGTTAAAAGGATTATCATAATTCCGTACTTGGAAGTACGCATTGTTTTTTGGTATTCATTAACCGGAACACGCAGGTTTACACCAAAGGAGCTTTGAAATAAATTGTAATTGTAGTTGTGCCATTCCTGGGGATAATTTCTATTGAACTGATTTATTTTCCAGACAGCGGTAAAGCCTTTAGGTGTTATATTTCTCGATGAGGGAAGAAACTCTCCGGAAAAGCTGGGATTATTCCAATTCGATTTCATATGTACTTCGGTAATTTTCCCGAGCGGGATGAAATTAAGGCTTTCGCTACCCTTTAGGTGTAGTGTAACTTCAAAATTATATTTTTTATTACTCTTGGCAAGATTTACATTTGAAACAAATCCGTTGCGGAATATATCCGTATTTCTAAGCCCCGGACTCACTTCTTTATCAACTCCATTCCATTTCAAATCGATATTATCTTCAATCCCTTTTGAATCGCTTATGTTAAATGATAAATAACTTTCCGTAGTATTTTTTATAATATCATCAAGATTAAATTTTTGAGTGTTGGTAAAATTAAAGCTGCCGGAAATTTTAATATCGGTTTTGTATAAGGTAATTTCATAAATTCCACGGTACCTCGTTTCCGGGAAAACCTCGGACTCAATATTTAGATTTTCCGGAAGAATAAAATACTTATTTTGTTTAAAAATTTTCTTTCCTTCCTGGTTTTCAGTCCACTCTTTGCTTATTACCGATAGGATCGGACCTGCGACTGTTTGACTGCCCGCCCAGCTTTTATTGATTTCCGCAACCGCATCATTACGGTAACATTGTCTATCCGAAATTAGCGATTGGATCATCGTTAACGGGATTACTAGAATAATTATAATGACAGCGCTGATTATAATACGGAGTATGATCGAATCTTTTTTCATTTTATTCCCTTTTGATTTGCTTTTATGGTTAAACCGGTAATGTATAAAGCATAATTTTTATTTTTACTTCGCTGCTTTATATTAACCTTTAATTAATAAATATCTAACAACTTTTTTAAATTCAATAACAGATACAATGATATGGCCTTAAATCCGGTTGTTGAATTAAAAAAGTAAAAATATCTACGGTTTATTGAACCCTTAGTATTTGAATTGTTAGGTGTTATTAATTATTTACTTTTACTGTAGCAAGCTTTAGAGATTTTCCCCGCTTATTATTTTTATGGAGTTTTTCGATAAATATTATTTCACTTAAATAAGTTCAAAAAAGATAAGAAAATAATTTTCTATTCCACTTTTTCCCCATTAGACGCCGCTATTAGAATAATAGTTCGGAAGGGATAAATTTATCCCTTAAATTAATTATTTATCTCTCCGGCCTTATTAAAATTAAAGATGAAAGAAAGTTCATAAGTTATAGTTAACACCAAAAGAGATTCCAACATCAGAAAAACCACTTGAAGAAGGATAATCTTCTTCAAATCCATTACCGTATGGGTAACCCAGAGCGCTTAGGTCTCCACTGGTTTTGATATTACTAAGAATTAATTTTTGAAATTCAATAAAACTTTTAATTCTTTTTGATATTCTAACTGCCATTCCAAACTCTATATATTGACTAAATCCTTTAGTCGTAAGATCGCTTTCATAGGGTTCCACAGCACCCGGAGAAACAAGTTTAATACTAGACTTAAAATTACAATACCCAACTCCCAACCCAATGTTTGGTTCAAAAATAGAATCCACCGTTAAATAATGATGATATTTTAATTCAAGTTGAATTGGAAAACCTTTTGAGGTTACATCGAATTCATTAACCCAGGCAAATTGCGTGTTGCTGGAAGTAGTATGAAAATTATAATTTGTCCAGCCGTATCCAGGCATTATTGATAATATGATATTACCAGTTATATTTTGATCATACTGAATAAGAATGTTTTTGAATGGATTCTCCAAATAATTATAATTAATATCCTTTGCGATATAATAGTAACTTGTGCCTATACCGGCGCCTATAGATTGAGCAAATTCAAGCGGACCAAGCCCTAAAAATAAAAATATAAAAACCTTGGGAAATGTATATTTCATACAGCACCTCCATTTTAATGTTTAATAAAAACATTAGCTGTTAATTAAATATTTGCTTAGCATAATTTTTCCCTTTTTTAATTTGTCTTTATAGCGGTATAAAAACGTTGGAACTTATTTCATTCTCCGATTAAAAAACAGAGATAAATTTAACTCTAAGAATTAATATTACATTAATACTCACTTTATCCTTTCACCTTCCTCGATCATTCAGCCACAAAGTCCCCCTTCGGGGGATTTAGGGGGCCTACAATCCTTCCTGAAATTGCAAAAATATTCAATATTATTTTAACGGCATGCATTCGTTTGTCTAAATCACTTCCGGCAGCAAACTGGCATTCAATTTCTTGTATTTCTACGCCAAAACGATTAATTTGAGACTTCAAATTAACGGATAGCACTTACCGTTTTGCGGTTTTAGCATACAATTAAATGATGGAAAATATAAATTAAGAATCAGCTTTCATGATTTTTAATGAACCTGTCTTTCTCAAAATTTACCGCCTGTAACACAGATCCGGTTAATATTAGGCAGGATTGAAAGAACCAAAAAATTTTTCAATATATGAATTAATCCAAATAAGGAAATTCGAAATGAACAACGATAAAACAACCGAATTAATAGATATAGAAACAAGAGAATGGTTATATTCGCTGGATTACGTGCTTGAACACGGAGGGCCGGAAAGAGTTAAAGAACTTTTACAGGAACTTCAAATAAGGGCGCACAAAGCGGGAGTTCAAATTCCATTCTCGGCAAATACACCTTATATAAATTCAATTCCCAGAGAACTACAGCCCCCGTTTCCGGGAGATAGAGAAATTGAAAGACGAATTAAAAGTCTAATCCGCTGGAACGCTATGGCAATGGTTGTAAAAGCAAATAAGATTGAACACGGAATAGGCGGACATATTTCTACTTATGCATCTGCCGCTAC
>CAZHBJ010000145.1:0-8514 GCA_964530445.1 uncultured Ignavibacteriaceae bacterium | reverse complement strand
TTGATAGTGTAAATAACATAAAAATAATTTACGGTACGGGCTACATTGTTAAAAATGATACAACGTACAGAGTTATTACCGACCATCTGGGTTCTGTTAGATTAATTGTTAATACGGTAACCGGAGCGGTTGTTCAAAAGATGAATTATGATGAATTTGGAAACATTAGTTCTTTACAAAATGATAGTCTGTATACGGATTTTACCTTTGCAGACGGCTTATATGACTTGGTTACAAAACTAGTAAGGTTTAGCGCGAGAGATTATAATTCGTAAGTTGAAAGATTTACTTGTAGAGACCAAATATTATTTGCAGGTGATTTGAGCAAATCGGCTGATTCTTAGTCAGTCGAATTGATGTTGTCATTAAGTACTGCTTTTAGAAAGCTTCATAATATCCTAAATTACTTTAATTCATATTCCCATTTTATGTTTCACCTTTTAAAAAAATTTCTCTCCTAATTCCGTAACGAATCCGTAACGAAACTCGTTACAAAATAGACCAGTTTAGACTTTGTAACCTTAAAAAACGATAAAAAATGAGGATTTTTAAACATATTTTTTCGTCAAGTATGCCTGTCACGCAGGAGGTCGCGAGTTCGAGTCTCGTCGGCCCCGCAAAATAAACCTCTCAAGAATTGAGAGGTTTTTTAGTATATGGAAACTTGGTATACCTACATACTGTATTCATCAAAAATAGATAAATATTATGTTGGCAGTACAGACGATTTGCAATGGAGATTAAAAAGACATAATATGGGTTGGGGGAAATATACAAAGAGAGGAATTCCATGGAAAATAGTTTGTTATGAAAAATTTAAATCTAAAACAGAGGCATTAAAAAGAGAAAAAGAAATAAAGTGTAAAAAGAGCAGGAAATATATAGAAGAATTGATCCGCGCAGGAGGTCGTCCCGAGAAAGTTGAGTGAGCAACTTTATCGGGAAGTCTCGTCGGCCCCGCAAAATAAACCTCTCAAAAAATGAGAGGTTTTTTAGTTTACTGTGAAATTATTTTCAAATTATCACTGCAATCTTGTTTAGGGAAAAAAACTAATTGAAAACTATTTAATATGTATTTAATCTTTTTAATCCTTTAGCGATAATTGAACATACCAAAATGCAATTTTTTCTTTCCCCCAAAAAGAATTTAAAAGGACTTGCGTATTTAAATAACTACGTGTATATTCGTAGCCAAATAGCTACATAATAATGATTTTAAGACGAGACATATTTCAAGCAATTGCAGATCCGACAAGAAGAGCTATACTTCTGTTGGTTGTTTCAAAGTCTATGACAGCCGGTGCTATAGCTGCAAAATTTGATACGGCAAGGCCGACGGTTTCAAAACATATACGGATACTTATTGAATGTGAGCTGCTTGAACAAGAGAAGAACGGAAGGGAGATTTACTATCATGTCAATGCAAATAAGATGAAAGAAGTAGCAGACTTTGTTGAACCATTCCGCAAAATGTGGGATGACAGGTTTAATAAATTGGAAGCTATAATGAAAAATATCAAATAAAAAAAGGAATAGTATGGAACAGAAAACCAAAATAGATGCCGAAGATGGTAAGCAAGATTTATTTATAACAAGAGAATTTGAATTACCGTTGGAATCGCTTTTTAAAGCGTTTGAAGAGGCTAAACTTGTTGAGAAATGGATGGGAACGAAAGTATTAAAACTTGAAAGTAAAAAGCACGGCAGTTACGAATTTGAAACAAAAGATGATAAGGGAAACGTAGTATTTCAAGCGAGCGGCGTAATCCATGAGTTTGCTAGAAACAGAAAAATTACCCGAACATTTGAAATGAACAATACACCTTTTGGCGTTCAGCTAGAGATATATGAATTTAAACAACTTAATGATAACACCAGCAAATTAGACATACATACCATTTATGAATCGGTTGTACAAAGAAACCAGGTGCTGAAGTTGCCCTTTGCTCAAGGCTTAAACATGGCGCATAACCGGTTGCAGGAAATAGTAAGTAAACTTGTGTAATGGATGGTTGGATGGAATATTATGGTTAAAAGAAAAATGCCTGCCGGACGGGCAGGAAAAATTACCTATTGGACTGCTACTCTCTGGCTTTCATTAGGAATGATATCAACCGGATTGGGACAATTATTAAAAGCAAAAGGAGGTCAGGGCGGTGTTGATATGATAAATCATTTGGGTTATCCTGTTTATGTGCTGACATTGATTGGCGTCTGGAAAATGTTAGGAGTTTTTGCTGTACTTATTCCTAAATATCCTTTAATTAAGGAATGGGCGTATGCAGGCTCTTTCTTTGTTATGTCGGGAGCTATATATTCGCATATCGCATCGGGTGATCCCATTTATAAAATATTTCCTGCGCTGTTACTTTTAATTTTGACTTTATTGTCCTGGTATTTTAGACCAGCGAATAGAAAAATAATTTTGGATAATCAATGTTAGACAAAATTAGCAATATGAAAGGATAAAAATATGCAAACAATAAACAAACTTATGATGCTCGCCGTAGCTGTTAATGACATGCCAAAGGCAAAAACATTTTACTCGGATAAACTTGGTTTAAAAATAATTCAGGACTACCGCCAGGACGATGCCCATTGGTGGGTTGCTCTTACTTTTCCTGATGGCGGGGTTACAATTACTTTAACAACATTTCACGAAAACGTAAAACCCGGTGCAATGAAACTTTGGCTGGGGTCTTCAGACATTACAGCGGCTCATAAAGAACTTGGCGGCAAAGGAGTTAAAATCAGCGAAATTCAAAATGATCTGCATGGCCCGGGTTCTGGTGTTAAGTGGTTTAATTGTTCAGACCCTGAAGGCAATCAGGTCATTCTTGAACAGGCATAATGTCTTAAGTATTTAGCCAACTCATCATTATATCTCTCTTTCTCTTATATTAAACTTCAAATTGAATATGTGCGGCATTTTAACTGCCGCACACAACTTAGTAATTCCAAAATTACTCTTGACGTAAGTAGATAAAGTATCCTATTTTTGTGACAAAATTAGTATACATCATTCTTGTTGATGAAATATTTATTATGAAAAAATAAAAGCAGTCATCATAAGGCAAAAGCGATATGAAAAAGAGTAAAAAAATAAATTTAGATGGAAAGAATCTAAAGGTTGATATATTTTTAAGTAAAACCAAAAAGTGGCGAAATGAATTTGAAAAGTTGAGAACCATCATTCTTAACTGCGGATTGACCGAAGAATATAAGTGGATGCATCCATGCTACACATTTCAGGGAAGCAACGTAGTTTTAATACATGGATTTAAGGAATACTGTGCGATTCTATTTTTCAAAGGTGTCTTGCTGCATGATGAAAAGGGTATTTTAATTCAACAAACAAAGAATGTACAGGCAGGACGGCAGATCCGATTCACCGATATTAAAGAAATAGTTAAGCTGGAAAAAATACTAAAAGCTTATATTTATGAAGCCGTAGAAGTAGAAAAAGCAGGACTAAAAGTAAAAATGAAAAAAACTTCGGAATACAAAATGCCGGAAGAGTTTAAAAAGAAATTACATGAAATGCCTGCTTTGAAAACAGCTTTTGAATCATTAACACCGGGCCGTCAAAGAGCGTATATTTTTTATTTCTCACAAGCCAAACAATCAAAAACACGTTCGTCAAGGATTGATAAATATGTGCAGCAGATTCTAGCCGGTAAGGGATTAAACGATTAGTTCAGGTTATCGTTTATTTCTTTCATATTTCCCGATAGAAAAATCGATTCAATTTTTATATAATATCTCTTTTACTATATATAATTAAGCAAAAATCTAAAATTGTAGTAACGAGTTTCGTCTCATTAAAAAAAATTGTAAAAAGCCGGCCATCTAATTAAATTTATTTTATAAAGGTTCAGTAGCCTGGTTAAGAATATAGAAGACGTTGATATTTTTTATCTAATCTAGGAATGATTTCCACTGATAATAGTTTATAGGGTTAACCATAAAATTAGTTAATTGCTTTGAACTTTTTATTAAAGCATGTATATTTTATTTAAATAATGATTTTTCATTTTAAACTAAAAATAATCTTCCGTTTATCAGTTTCTAAACTTTATAATTTACGACTCGATTATAAATAAGAATATTGTATGGAAAATGTTTAATTTATTTTTTTAATTGTGTAAAGGCAGAAAATACTGCTCATATTCTTGTGTGAAATGATTATAAGAATCCAAAAAAATTTTTGTCCCTTCCTATTTTTTTTAATTGTCTTTACATTAAATTGTTCTTATTCATTTTCACAAGTAAAAAATTACCGTTTAGATCATTTATCAATTGAACAAGGGCTTTCTGAAAGCAGCGTTAATTGTATTGCTCAGGATAGCAGCGGCTTCCTATGGTTTGGAACGCAGGATGGACTTAACAGATATGATGGTTACAACTTTGTAACTTACGAACCTATCCCGGATGATTCTTCATCAATTTCAAATAATTATATATACTGCATTTATGTCGATAAATCCGGTACTATGTGGATCGGGACTGATAACGGACTTAACAGGTATAATTCAACTACTGACAGTTTTACAATCTTTAAAAATAATCCAAATGATACATTAAGCATTTCTTCAAACATTATAACAACAATTTCCGGTGATAAATTCGGCAATCTATGGATAGGAACTGATAAGGGACTAAATTTTTATGATAAAAGGAATGGCGAATTTATTCGGTATATTCATAGCGAGAAAAGTAAATCAAGTTTATCGAGTAATATAATATATTCTGTTTTTGTCGATTTTCAAGACAGAGTATGGATTGGTACTACACAAGGCCTTGATTTATTTAACCCGCAAACAAAAAATTTTAAACATTTTGTCCATAATTCAAAACAAAAGAATTCAATTGGCGGTAATGTAATTAATTCTATTGCCGAAGACCATTCGGGGAAATTATGGATAGGTACTTACAGCGGATTAGATAGATTCGATATTCAATCAAACACTTTTACTCATTTTAAGCATTCGGTTCATAATAGCGGAAGTATTAGTTCGGATTCAATTGGAGTAATATATATTGATAAAGAGGGACTTATTTGGATAGGAACTGCAAACAAAGGACTAAATTATTATAATCCTGCTTTAGGAACTTTCAAAAATCTCGAAAACTCAGTAATAAGTTCATACGAAATAAGCAGTAAGCAGACACAGGCGTTGTTTGAAGATAGAGAAGGCTTATTATGGATAGGAACATTTTCGTCCGGCATATATAAATACGATAGGAAGAAAAAATCGTTCGGACTTATCACCTTTGCAGATAAGTATAAAAATAATATACAAGAAAATGATATTAGTGCGATTTATAAAGATCAGCTAAACAATTTATGGTTAGGCAGCTTTTATGCAGGTGTAATAAAGCTAAATGAAAAGACCGGTAAATTTACACAATACTCGCATACTTCTTCATTAAACAGCCTCACACAAAATGATATCAACGTGATTTTTGGCAGTAAAAAGCGTTTAATTTGGATCGGCACGACTGATGGGCTGGATAAATTGAATCTTAAAACGAATGTCTTTACTCATTACGAACATAAAAAAAATGATATTAATAGTCTTGGCTCCAATTATATAAATTCAATTACTTGTGATAAATTCGGAAATATTTGGTTGGGCTTAATTGATGGTGGAATGGATAAATTTGATCCTATCACCAAGAAATTCAATCATTTTATACATAATGCCGATAATTCCAATAGTATAAATGATAATAATATAAATTATTTATTCTTTGATAACCGGGGAATTCTATGGATTGGTACAAATGGCAAAGGGTTGGATCGCTTTAATACAAAGAACGGAAAGTTCCGTCACTATGTTCATGAAAAAAACAATCCAAATAGTTTATGTAATAATGTTGTAATGAGCATATATCAAATTCCTGGAGATACAAGAAGCACAATTTGGATTGGAACAGCAGGAGGCGGCTTTAGCAGGTTAAATACAAAAACTGGAAATTTTAAAAATTATTCTGAGAAAGACGGATTAGCTAATAATGAAGTTTACGGTATTCTCGGGGACGATAACGGAAATCTTTGGCTCAGCACTAATAAAGGTTTGTCAAAGTTTAATATTGCAAAGCAGACTTTCCACAACTACGACCGGAGTGACGGATTACAAAGTAATGAATTCAACCAAGGAGCATTTTTTCAAAGTAAAGACGGCAAGATGTATTTTGGCGGGAAAAGCGGAATTAACTCTTTCTTCCCGGATTCAGTGAAAAATAATTCATTTAATCCTCAAGTCGTTTTTACATCATTTAAAGACTATAACAGACCGATTAAATTGAAAAAATCAATTTGGAAGACGAATCAAATCGTATTGAGTTATAAAGACAACATATTTTCTTTAACTTTTTCTGCATTAAGCTATATCGATCCTAGCAAAAATAAATTTGCTTATATGCTTAAGGGCCTAAATAATAATTGGATAGATAAAGGCAATAATAATGAAGTTACTTTTACAAATCTTCCGCCGGGAGATTACACTCTTCTTGTAAAAGGTACCAACAACGATGGTATATGGAGCAGTCATATTGCAGCAATTAATATTGTAATATTACCTCCTTTCTGGCAGACATTATGGTTTCGTTTTATAGTTGTTGTATTTCTAGCTGCTCTTGTATTTATCATTTTTCACTTAAGAGTAAGAACTGTTAGGCTGAGAAATAAAAAGCTTGAAGAATTAGTATCCGATAGGACTAAAGAATTAGAAGAAGTTAATGTTAAACAGAAAGCCCTGCTGGGAAAACTAACAAAATCGGAAAAGGAATTAAAGGATCTCAACAATCATAAAGATAAATTTATCTCGGTTCTTGCGCACGATCTAAAAAGTCCGTTTAACGGATTGCTTGGTTATTCCGATTTGCTTGCGAATGATATTGACAATTTGGAAAATGAAGAGATAAGAAAATCAGCTAAAAATATAAATATTGTTGCTAATAATTTATATAAGCTTTTAAATAATCTTCTTGACTGGTCTTTGGTACAGGCGGGTAGAATTAAATACTCGCCTTCGAACGAGAATCTGCTCCAATGTGTTAATGAAGTTATTTTTCTTCTGAAAGCCAATGCCGAACAAAAATCAATTTCAATAAAGACAAATATTAATAATAATATAAACATTTGGGCGGATAAAGATATGATCGATATTATTTTTAGAAACTTGCTCTCAAATGCAATAAAGTTTACGCAAACAAGAGGAGAGATAAGTATATATTCAAACGAATTAAATACTAAAAAGGAAGTTAACTTAGAAAAAACGGATAACAATTTCATTGAAATAGGAATCCATGATAATGGAATCGGTATTGATGAAGATGTAATATCCCGCATTCTAAGTCCGGATTCACAGTATACCACCAAAGGGACGAACAATGAGGCGGGCACAGGTTTGGGTTTAGGCCTTTGCAAAGAATTAATTGAAATGCAAGGCGGAGAGATGAAAATTGTAAGTGAGGCCGGAAAGGGAACTTCGGTTATATTTACTTTGCCGAAGCATAAAAGCAATTAGTTAATCGTTCCTGTCAATTAACATTTCTTATATTTTATTACACCGCTTAGATGAATATTTTTTAAAATGATAAATATTATTTATCAAATCTGGGATCCTATTGCTTATTATACCGGATTTAAATTTTAAGACAGATGTCTCACTGATCAAACTTAATATGGGAGAAATTGACGATATTACTAATCAAGAATTAAAATATAAATGAATTCCGGCAAAAGAAGAGTCGGGAATTTATATAAACACAGTAACTAAATAATTGGTGTCTTCTTTTAATTTCTGCTGAACTTCATGGATATCTGAAGATATGATAAGCTTTTTAAGCACTAATTATTAAAATAAAATAGAAACGGAAGACAGCAAGGTTAAAGATTGTTATTTAGTTTGTAGTTAGTAAAGATGTGTAGAGGTAAAGAAGTATAAAATTACTTCGGTTATATATGTTGTATAAGTGCATTTTGTAATATCAATTGGCTTATGAACTGTACCATATAATTACTAATGTAAAAATTTGTACGGTTTATTAAGGCAATTAGCTTGAAAAAATTTTTTAAAGAATTAATATCTTAATAGATTGTGAGAAAATTATTAATACACTCATTGTAATTCTTTAATAAGTAATTTTGAACACCCCATTACTATTGGGAAAAGAAAATGGGGAGAGTGTCTAAATATTTTTGTAATATCAACTCTTCCTATCGCTAAGCCTTTTTAATAAGTCAATCACGAATACATTATCAGCATCGAACATTTTGCATATTTTTTGAAAGGAAAAATAATGTCAAGTGAAACAGAAGATTACAAATCTAAGAGTTCGGAAGAGATTCTAAATGAATTAAAATCAGATCCTTCTACAGGTTTAAGTGATGTAGAAGCGAAACAAAGACTAAATAAATACGGCTTGAACGAAATAACAGAAAAAAAAATAAATCCAATATTAAAATTTTTTAAAGACAAAAGAGATGTGAATATTCACCAAGAA
>CAZHBJ010000144.1:0-8782 GCA_964530445.1 uncultured Ignavibacteriaceae bacterium | reverse complement strand
TTTTTCTAATCCTTAAGTTGACGCCTATGAGAGTCACACTGAGATATAAAAAGTCTCGTAAATCATTTATTGTTATTTTGATAACAACGAGCATGGATTCTCTGCTAAAAATGCTATATTCTTAAACAATCAAATAAAATAGCAAATATGAAATTAAAAATCTTTCAAAAATGATCTTTATCACTTCAAATACATTCTATATCTTTATTGTATTAAATTAATAACTAAAACACGTCTAAACGAAGCGGATTTGTAAATCTTTGAAATAAATTATAATGAAGGTGATTATATGAATACAAAGGAATATTTTGTCGGCAAGGTAAAGGATATTAAAAACGGTGAGATGAAGACGGTTTCGGTTAACGGTACTGAGATTTTGTTATGTAAAATTGATGATACTTTTTCCGCTCTTGCGGCGCACTGTACTCATTATGGAGCAAATCTTTCGGACGGTGTTTTAAGCGGCGATAGAATTGTCTGTCCATGGCATCATGCCTGCTTTAATGCTAAAACCGGAGATCTACTTGAACCGCCTGCACGGGATTCACTTCCGGTTTATAAAGTTAGAGTTGAGGAAGAAAATATTTATGTGGCAATGCCGGATGAACCTATATCCAGCAGGCTTCCTAAAATGGTGAATGAAAATATCAAAAAAGATAAAAGAACTTTTGTTATTATAGGCGGAGGTGCTGCAGGTGAAGTTGCTGCACAGACTTTACGTGAAGATGGTTTTGAAGGCAAGATAGTCATAATTACCAAAGAAAATCATACACCTTATGATAGGCCTAATTTAAGTAAAGATTATCTTGCCGGCGATGCCGAAGAGTCCTGGATGCCTTTGCGGGATGAAAGCTTTTATAAATTGTTTGGAATTGAGGTAATTCTTAACAGTAAAGTTACCGGTATAAATTTTAAGGATAAATCGGTTGAGTTTGAAAACGGGAACAAACTAAAATATGATAAACTTCTCTTGGCTCCCGGAAGCATTCCGAGAAAATTAGGTTTACCGGGTGAAGATTTGAAAAATGTATTTACGCTTAGAAGTTTTGATGATTCTAAAAAAATAATTGAAGCCGGCAAAGCCGCATCAAAAGCTATAATTATAGGTGCAAGTTTTATTGGAATGGAAACAGCTTACAGCTTGAATAAACATGGCATTGATGTTACGGTTATTTCAATGGAGGAAATTCCGTTTCAGAAAGTTTTCGGCAGGGAAGTTGGTAAATTGTTTAAAAAACTTCACGAAGAAATAGGCGTAAAGTTTAAACTTAGTCTCACGCTTAAAGAATTTTCCGGCAAAGATAAAGTAGACGCGGTTGTTCTGCAAAGCGGCGAAAGAATTGAAGCGGACCTTGTTGTTATGGGTGTTGGTGTAAAACCCGCAACCGGATTTCTTCAAAATTTAAATTTGCTTGCGGATGGAAGTGTAAAAGTAAACGAATATTTACAGGTTAACAATGATGTTTATGCAGCAGGAGATATTGCAACCTTGCCCGATTGGCGGACAGGTGAAAATATAAGGATAGAACATTGGCGTACAGCCGAGCAACAAGGCAGAATTGCTGCTCATAACATGGTTGGCAAATTAATTCCTTTCAGGAGTGTACCGTTTTTCTGGACTTCACAAGTAGGACTTAGTCTTGTCTATGTAGGTCATGCTGTAGATTGGGAAGAAATTATTTTTCAAGGAGATATTAATTCAAAGGAATTTATTACTTATTATATTAAAAATGATAAAGTTGCCGCAGCCGCAGGCAATTTCCGTGATAAAGAAATGGCTGCTATTGAAGAATTAATGCGGCTGGATCTAATGCCTACACCGGATATGCTGAAGCTTGAATCAGTTGATCTGTTAAGACTTTTGGAAGAACAAGCTGTTTCTTAATAAATTATCAAATACATTATACTCTAAATCATGTACTTACTCTTGCTTCTAGTCTGAGTAAAAATTGAGTAAAATTAAATGTAAGCTTTCCTAATGCACATATGCGTTAACAAAGGGAAGCAAAAGATCTTATTATAAGAAAGTTAAGCAAGAATAAATAAACTGAAGAAAGAAAAATTGTGAATCCTTTAAGAGGTCAAGAAATAATAATACATCATAAATGTTTAAATTTCGTTAGATAAATGATTGTTAAAAATTTTTAAAGCTGACCAAAAAGTAATAATCAATTTTAAAATCAGTGAAAATCCGTTTAAACCTGTGTCATCGGTGTTCCATTTTTTAAAAAAGAATTACTTTTAGGTAGACCATTAAGGTGAAATTTTCTGAGATAAAAATTTGAGCATACCGCTGCTAATTATTCACAAACGGCTTAATCCTACCAAAAACTTTTGTAAATTTACGTAAGAATTTTTACATTCTATTATAATTTTCAAATTACATTCTCGTTCTTCAGACTTTTCATTCTATGTCTGCTCTTGAAATAAAATAGAAAGGCTTTTTAAATGTATACGGCAATAATTCTTGTTTTAGTTGGTATCGCTGCGTTTTTCTTTTTAACCGGTGCACAAAAACGCAAGCCCGCTAGAGTATTTGTAGGCCTGTCGATAGGTATTCTTACGCTGGTATTTTTCTGGTTTATCGGATTCTGGGGAGAAGTTTTGTGGTTTCAAAACGTAGGATACGGAGCGAGGCTTTGGACTGTGGTCTATTCAAATGCCATCTTTGCTGTTATAGGCGCTGCAGTAGGCGGAGGTATTTGTTTCTTTCTTACAAAATCAATTTCCAAAGAACATAAGATACTAAGAAACGGAAGCAGATTGTTAGGCCTTTTTGTCGGCGCTTCTTGGGGAATTTCCAACTGGGATGTAATATTAAAATTTCTAAATAAGGTATCAACCGGGATGACCGACCCGGTTCTCGGGAAAGATGTCGGGTTCTATTTGTTTTCTCTGCCGTTCTTCGAGTCGTTGTATAATTTGTTATTCCTTTTGTCCGTTATTTCATTAATTGCCGTTATAATTGCACTGTTCATACGCTTCGAAGGAAATAATTTTGTGCTTTATTTTCCCAACCCGATTGAAGTGGATATAAATAAATTCTACATACCTATGTATTTGAACTCGGCAATATTTATTTTCATCCTCGCATTCGGAGAATTCCTCAACCGGTTTGATTTAATGTACTCAAATACCGGTGTAGTTGCCGGACCAGGCTGGACCGATGTTAATATTACGCTGCCTGCTTATACTATTGTCGTTATTTTAATGATTCTAATCAGCTTAAGCTTAATTCTTCCTTTCAGCAGAAAAAAAATTCAGAAATTTTATTTTAAGAAATTTAACGTAGTACAGGAACGTTCACACGGGTTAATACTTATAAGTGCGGCGGTTTTATTAATAGTTATTAATTTTATAGCGATTACGGTTTTTCCCGGCTTGTTCGAATGGCTTATGGTTCAGCCGAATGAGATTACTTATGAAAGACCGTACATTTTAAACAACATTAAATTTACGCGTTATGCTTTCGGGTTAAATAATATTGAATTGAAAGAATACCCGATGAGCGGAAACTTTAATCAAAATGTTGTTGCTCAAAATCCGAGTATATTTTCCAACATTAGGCTTTGGGACTGGCGGGCACTGGATGCTGTGTACAGGCAGTTCCAGGAGTTCCGTCTCTATTATGAATTCTCCGATGTAGATGTTGACCGCTATAAATTCGACGGCCAATACAGGGAGGTTATGGTTTCCGGCAGGGAAATAAATTTAAACAACCTTCCGGCACAAAGCCAGACTTTCGTAAACAAACGCTTTCAATATACACACGGTTACGGTATTGCAATGTCGACTGTTAATGAATTTACTTCTCAGGGACTGCCGCACATGCTGATAAAAGACATTCCGCCTGTAAGCGAATATCCTTCGCTTGAAGTTAAACAGCCGCGTATTTATTACGGTGAAATGACTAATACCCCGGTTATTGTTAATTCGAAAGAGAAAGAATTTGATTACCCGAGCGGAGCTGATAATGTTTATAACCGGTACAGCGGAAAGGGCGGTATAAGAATTTCAAACTTATGGAGAAAATTTTTATTCGGCTGGAAGTATGACGGAACAAGTTTATTCTTTTCAGATTATCCGACCGATTCAAGCAGGATAATGTTTCACCGCCAGGTTCGTCAGCGGGTTCATCTGCTGGCTCCGTTTCTTAAATTGGATAACGATGCTTATATCGTTTTGGCAAATGGTGATTTATACTGGATGATAGATGCTTATACTACTTCCTCTTATTTCCCATACAGCGAACCTTCCAACAGCTACATTGCCGGAATAAATTACATAAGGAATTCCGTTAAGGTGGTTGTAAATGCTTATACCGGTTCGGTAGACTTTTATATAATGGATAAGAACGATCCCATTATAAAAGTCTGGGATAAAATCTTTCCCGGTCTTTTTAAATCGAAAGAACAAATGCCGAAAGATCTGCTTGCTCATATTCGTTACCCGGTCGATCTGCTTCAGGTGCAGGGGCTTATTTTTGAAAAATACCATATGACGGATCCTACCGTATTTTACAATCAGGAGGATCTATGGATGAGAGCTACGGAACAATACTACAGCCAGGTGCAGCCCGTCGATCCTTATTATATTATGTGGCAGCTGCCGGGCGCCGATAAACCTGAGTTTGTTGTTATGATGCCTTTTACACCGAAAGGGAGACAGGTGCTGATAGGCTGGATTGCCGGCATGTGCGATCCGGGAAATTACGGAAGACTTATCGCGTATCAATTTCCTAAAGATAAAACCGTTATAGGACCGCAGCAGGTTGAAACTAAAATAGATCAGGATAGTTTTCTTTCCGGCCAATTAACACTCTGGAGCCAGCGTGGTTCTAATGTAATACGGGGTAATGTTCTTGCAATACCGGTAAATAATACTCTGTTTTATGTTGAACCAATTTACCTTCAAGCTGAAACATCTGCTTATCCCGAGCTGCAGCTTGTAGTTGTTATGCATGGAAATAATATGAGCTATGCAAAATCTTTCGATCAGGCATTAAACGAATTATTTGCAAAAATGCGGGGTATCCCTGTTCAAAATGTATCAACTACCGGACAGAAGACAGGCGCCATACCTTTGGTCCTTTCAATGGAGCAGCAAGTACAAAATGCTAACGATGCATTTAACAATTACTTAAAATACTCGGGCCAAAAGAAATTTACTCAAGCTGCAAAAGAACTTGAGAAATTACAGCAGGCGCTTCAAAGTCTTTCAAATCAAAAGAATAATGCGCCGGCGAAGAAGAAGTAAATTAAATTAATAGCTTTGAAGGTTATAAAAGCTTTCAAAGCTATTAAATATCCAATTTTGTATAGATATTTTTCCCTAGTTTTATGAGTTGCTTCTCTATAATCTTTTTTATAAAATAATAAAGTTAATTTTAATCATTACCGATGGGGGCTGTGAAGATGATAAAGTACCGCTTATCTTTCCTAAATAAACCTGCAATAAATATATATCACCATCTTTTAAAACTATTTTATAATTATGAATAAATTGGCGGGAATAAAGTTTAAACAAGATCTTTCTTTTCCCGAATGTAAAATTTTTATGGGGTATTTTTATGAAATATTTTATTGTTTTTCTTTTAATTCTACTTGGCTTTTCTAGCTATTCTTTATTCTCTCAACAGAGTTCGGATGCTTACACTAGAGTAGGTGAATTGAACTCCAATAACGTTAAAGTTATAATATCTAATAATGGAATTCTCGGTCAGCCTTCTAGTTTTGGACCTACGGTTTCCTGGAAATATGCTCATAACGGCTATTTTGGGGATTTGAGTTTTCTTATCGGCGTTGAGCTGCCTATTAAAGATTATACCGGCGACAATATTCCGGATACTCTTCATGAAGTTATCATTACCCCTGTAAGTCGTCCGGGCGGAGGAAATAATAATGGAATAAATGGTGAATTTGGCGGATTTGAGCCTGATACCGGTTATTTCAATCCGAGCCTTAATGTGCAGGGTGAAGGTATTGCAATTAGCAATCTACCGGAAACGTGGCCTTTAACCTGGCCCGACCATCCTGAATTTGGACAGAATGTTTGGGACGGATTCTTCGGAAAAGATTCTTTGGCGGGCAATCAAGAAGCATATTTCCAAGTTGATGACAGGGCAGATGCAAAATATTACAAGTTGTATAAATTTTTACCGGATACAACTGATTCTACACGTTATGGATTTGGAATTACGGTTAATGTAAGATACATAGAATTAAACAATCCTTTATTTAAAGATATTCTTTTCAGAGTTTATGATATTAAAAATGAAAGTAATTTTAATTATTCCGAAGTAGTTTTCGGTAATTTAGCAGGTACTTATATAGGCGGCACCGGTGATGAATATAATGATGATATTTCATTCTTTGATTCTACCAACAAAGTTATATATACATGGGATAAAGAACCTGGATTGAATATTCCTTATGTGCGTCCTTTTGCTAATCCCAATTGGCTGCCGAATCCTTATTCTGTCGGTACTGCAGGTGAAACATTTCTTCAATCTTCAGATACAAATAAAATTAAAAGTTTTAATTATTTTATTCCCGCCGGTGCAATATCATTAGCCGATCAAAATGATATGTGGAAAAGATTAACTGCTTTTCCAAATGGATCACCTGGTTCGGATTCGTTAAAAGGTGAAGATGGAGATTATATTTATGGTTCGGGAATATTTCCTCTAAATTCAGGACAAACCAAACGAATTGCTACGGCATTGGTTTTTGGTAATAATCAACAGGATGTCTTATCAAAAGTACAGCTTGCTCAGGCACTTTGGAATAATAATTTTAATATAACTAACATTTTCAATGAAGTATCTTTTGTTGAACCTGCTGTACATAAAACTTTGTCGGGCACTGAAAATTTACAATGGACTTCAAAAAATTCCGGCGGCTACGTTGATTTATGGTTTAGTCCTGATGCGGGCAGTTCCTGGATTAATTTAATAAGAAATTATCCCAATACAGGCAGCTACTCATGGAACACAACTCTTTATAAAGATTGTTCCTTTGGTCAGTTAAAGATTATTATAAAAGATGACAACAAAAATATATACGGAATAAACAAGACTGATTATTTCTCAATAAATAATAACAATTCAAGCGGACCTTTTGTAAAAATTCTAAATACGGAATTTGATTCAACCACGGTTTTTACAGGTACATCGCATATTTTTAACCTGCTGATCGGCGATAATGAAAAGGATTCATTGCTTTGCAAAGTATATTATGCTTTTGGAGGCGATACCACTTATTATTTAGGGCATTACTTTTACGTTCTTACAGATACAAACGCGCAAAATATTGGAGTAGATTTTAATGATATAGCTAATTCCGACCTATTAAAAATTAAACTCGAGGTTTCAGATGGTTCTTTAACATATAGTACAACAACTCCATACTTTGATAAGCAAACACCGAGACAATATGTAGATTCAACTAAGTACAAGAAAATTTCCGGTTATGCACAGGTTCCCGTTAAAATTATAAAAGTTGACCCGTCGGAATTTAAACCGGATAATTATCAAATTACTTTTGATGATACTTCTTCAACGACTCAAAAAACTTTCAGTGTGTATGATCTTACTGAGAAAAATTTCTTATTAAAAAATACTCCATTAATTCCCAATGCAGAATCGCCTGTATTTGACGGTTTGGCACTTTATACTGAAGATATCACAACCGGTCTTGATACTATTAGAAGCCATTGGAATCATCAAAGCTCTAATAATCTGGAATATAGTTATTCACAATTCTCATTACCTAGTATAAATTTACGAGGCATTAATTATCCATTTGATTACATGATGGTATTTTCGGATTCATATAACGATACATCAAATATTTTATCAATATTCAAAAATAAAGGAATTAACCTTCCGTTAAAAAGAACGAATTTTAAAGTATATGATATAACCGATCCCAATCACCCGGTTAGGATTCAATATGCAATGACGGAGTCAGGCACTAAAAAATTAGATACTCTTTCTGCAAATGATTTGGTATTTTTATCTAATCATGACGGCACTGCCCTTTCATGGAGAGTTGAATTTTTAGGTATGGATAATTCAAATGTTCCTAAAGGCGGCGACACACTTTTCCTATATACCACGAAAGGCCTTTCATATTTTGATACTTTGGATATAAACAGCCTTGTTTCAAGCGTTAATACAAATAAACAAGTGCCGATAGTTTTTAGTCTTGAGCAAAATTACCCTAACCCTTTTAATCCTACTACAATTATCGAGTACTCAATTCCTCAAACTGGTATTGTCAGTCTGAAGGTATATGACATTCTCGGCAGGGAAATAAAAACACTTGTTAATCAATATCAGAACAAAGGAAAGCATGAAATTAATTTTAATGCAAGCAATTTGGCCAGCGGAGTATATTTTTACCAATTAAGGTCAGGCAGTTTCATATCCACAAAGAAGATGCTGCTGCTGAAATAGAAGCCCATCCCCCAACCCCTTCCCAATGGGAAGGGGAGTATTTGGAAAAGAACTAGACACCCAATGTTTCTGAAACATTCAGTGTCTATAACATCTCTTTGTGATGCTATAGGCATAAACTTCTCTATAAAATCTTATTTTAATAGTCATTAAACAATTGAGTTTTCTGCAAGCGGAAACCTTATCAATTTACAAAAAGGATTTATTTATGGCTGAACAAAATAAGATTACTACATTGTTTCTGGATATCGGCGGTGTGCTTCTTACAAACGGATGGGACAGGCATGCACGTAATCTGGCCGTAAAAACTTTTAACCTGGATGA
>CAZHBJ010000143.1:0-8832 GCA_964530445.1 uncultured Ignavibacteriaceae bacterium | reverse complement strand
TTTTTAATTTTTCTTCGTCATCTTTATTTTTTAAAGAATCTTTTATCATCTCCTCAACAGAAAGTTCAATTAACTCTCCGGAAGTAATTTCATCGACAGGAGTAAAATTAGCATCCAGTCCGGCTTCAACAGGATGTTCGCGAAGAATGTCAATACAGAAAGAATGTATGGTTGATATGTTTGCCGAGACAAGCTGCCTGCGCAGGTTTTCAAGCTTTCTTATTTCTTTTTCATCGGTACAATCTTTTATTTCATCTTCAATTTGATAAGCGATTTTTTTATACAGCTCACTGGCAGCCTTATCTGTAAAAGTAATTGCGGCTATGTTTCTAAGGGAAATGTTTTCATTAGTAATTATTTTTAAGAATCGTTTTGAAAGTACAAAAGTTTTCCCGGACCCTGCATTTGCAGTAAGAGATATATGATTTTTATAGTCTAATGCTTTTTCTTGATGGGGTGTTAAATAAGTCATTTGGCTTAAATTTCTTCTTTTGTGCTTTTATTTAATTCCGGAATAATTATTATAAAAGCGGCTCCGTTTGTTTCTGTATCGTCTAAAGAAATTGAACCGTTTATTCCTTCGATAAATCTTTTGGCAAGTTTTAAACCGATTCCCATTCCTTTTGATTTGGTAGTAAAATTAGATTCAAAAATTTTATCCTTAATATTATCGGTTATTCCTTTGCCGTTATCTTTAAAATATATTTTATTGCTTTTATTCTCTGCAGTTACTTCAATTTTTATTTTTGATGCATTCGCTTGAATTGAGTTCCTAATTAGATTGATAAACAATCTTCTCATTTGTGCTTCATCAGCTTCGATAATTGACTTATTCAGGTTTGTCTTTAAATCTATTTTAATCTGCTCATCTGTAAAAAGGCTTACCGTTTCATTTATACATTTCAACAGGTCAATTTCTTCAAGTTTAAAATTGGGCATCCTGGCAAATCTTGAAAATTCCGATGCAATTAAACTTAGATTTTCTATTTGATTTAAAATTGTTGACGATACCTTTTCAAAAATCGTATCGAAATTTTTATTTTTGTCTTTGTATGAAACAATTAACTGCTGAACGGCCAATTTCATTGGAGTCAAAGGATTCTTTATTTCATGAGCAACCTGTTTAGCCATTTCTTTCCAGGCATTCTCCCTCTCAAGTTCGGCCAATTCGTTTTGATTTTTCTTCAATTCTTTAGTCATTGAATTGAAGCCGTTAAACAGTTCTTTTAATTCGCCTTTTGAATTATTTTTTAATTCTACATTTAGATCACCCTGCGCCACGGACTCAGTAGCTTTTGTTAACCTTCTTATGGGTAAAGAAATTCTATTGGCAAGTAATGCGCTCAGAATTATCATTATCAAAGTTGTAAATGAAAAGACTCCGAATAAGAAAACATCAATATTCAAAACCGAAAAAGATAAATTCACTTTATTAAAAGCATCGTTCACACCTATAATTAAAGGCCTACCTGCAATTGTAACTTTTTTATAAAAAGAATCATAATAATAATTATCCAGATTTTCGGTATTTAAATATTCTCTATAGCTTAAATAATTAACTTCATAATAAACCTTAGGATTTAATTTTTCCGTGAACAAACCTATATCGTAAAATTTTGCTTTTGAATTATATATCAGATTTGTTCCGTCATATATAGCAAAAGAAATAGCAAGATCTTTTCCCGTATTATTAAATGCTTTAATTAAGTTATTGGAACCAATCTCCTTTAATTCTTCCCTTATTCCTCTTTCGACATAACTAGCCCGTTCATTCAACTCATTAAAAATAGCTGTTTGACTCCTCTGCTGCACAACCTGTCTGTTATACACAGCAAGAACTACAACCGGAATTACCGCAACTAAAACAAATGCAATTAATAGCTGAAGACGAAAACTATACTTTAGTTTTTTAAATTTAAACCCGAGCAATATCAATAAAAGTAATACAATAAAGATACTGTGTACTAAAAATATCTTGAAGAAATTAAACAAATCCCAGGTAAGCCTTTTTTCTCTTGTTAATACTGCAGTTATAAAAGGCACGTTATCTTTAAAAGATTTTGAAAGATATGTATAATATCCCACACCGTTTAACGATAATTCCGTCCATGCTTCGTTGTCGCGGGAAAATTTTGCATTAAGTATCGGTTTAATTTGGTCCCGAGAAGGATATATGTCTCCATATACATGTGTAAGTTTTGAATTAGAGAACTCAAATATTTTTAATCGCTTAATATCCAAAACCGTATTGATAATATTTTTATTAGATTCGAGGAAAACCGGTATATTATTCGAACCGAGATTTTGTATATCAAAGCCGATTGATGCCGATACATAACCGAGTTTTATATCTCTATCGTATATGGGAATCATTCCTGTAAATACTTTTTCGGATGAATCGTTTAGCTGGTAAGTTTTAATAATCTTCGGATTCCTGCCTGAATAATCTTTAAATTGTTTTAAAATATTATTCCCTAATTCGATTCCTGCATTAAACTCTCCGACTTTGTTTTGATCTTTATCCCAAATGCTAACAGACGAGTTTAATGATTCATGCTGCAAAGAACTATTAGCCCATATTTTAAAAGCCTCTGCATTGTAGTTTGAATTATATTGGTAAAAATTACGAATAACTTCCGGGCTGCCGGCTGAATTTTTCAAAGTTTCATTTAATAGAAACTGCAGAAGATTATCATTTGGCCTGTTGATTTCCAGTGCGGTTGTTTTAAGTGATTCTTTTTCAAGCTGAAGATTAAAATAATTTAAAAGAGAAATTGAAATAACCGAAGCCGTTAAAGTAATATAAACATAATTAAATACGTTCTTTATTTTTCCGAAATAAATAAGGTAAACAAGAAGAAAAATTAATCCTATGAATAATAAACTCAGCACCGGCGTAATTAAAGATTCATTTTGAAAACTGATAAATACAAGTCCTGCTGCCTGGAAGAAAATAAACAATCCTCCGTACAGATATTTTAGAATTTTAGTATTTTCTTTGGGTAAAAAGGAAATTACAAGCAGAATTAAAGACGATAAAAATAACAACACCGACATGCCAAGCATGAGGAGGTTTAAGTTCATAACCAGCGAGGGTAAATTCGGAATCAAGTTAGGTTCTTTAAAATATCTTAATGTAGAATCGAAGATGATACTCTTAATTGATGCGCCTAATCCCCTAAGTGTTAATAGAAATAAAAAAGTAAACGGCAATAATAAAATCGTAAACAGTATTATGTTTTTCGATTTTTTTACTGAAATTTCATGAACATAATCTATCAAGTATTGAAATCCTATAACGGCGATAATTAAAACAAACACCGCAGTAACAAAAAACTCGATTGGAGATTTAACTATGCCGTTTCCGAAAGTCGAAGAGAAATATGCCGGGTCAACCAATGTACCTTGCATAAAGTTGGAGGGCAATCCGATATAATACAATAATAGACGGAACAATATACAATATACCGCGAAAGTAATAATTTTATTCGTTCTGCTTTTTAAAGCCGAAAATTCTTTTCGAAAACCGAATGCAACGAATAGATAAATTAAAAATGCCAGAACAGCCTGTACTTCTGATATAGTAGTATATATAGAATCCAATGCAGCGTTCATTGTAGGTTTAAAGAATGTAATTAAGCCTATTTTACTGCCGCTTAAATTTACAAGCTCGAACGAATATTTGCTCCCGTCTTTAGATTTATCGGCAAATGGAGTATAAGAGACATCGAACTGCGTGCCAAACATTGAGGAAATTTTTTTTGTAAAATTTACTTCCCGGAAATATGTATTTTGAATTGAATAATGTTTCTCAAAAGGAATGCTTAAAACGAAATAAAATATATCGTTTTCGGATTGAACGGTATCGGTAACAGTTAGATAAGTAATCAAAGGTGAACTATAAAAATGAATTTGACCGGCTGGAAATGCCAATGGTAAAATATCATTTTGCTGTATAGCTATTTTCGGACTCCAGGCAATTACCCTGCCGTTAGGCGCCAGTACTTCAATTGAATATTTTTCAAAGTCATCATTATTAACTGCTTTTATCAATGCTCCGTAAGAATTATTCCTTGGATTTAATACTTTTCTAAGTCTTTTTTTAAGGATTACAGAAGTTGATCTAAGTTTGTTTTCCCTGCTTTTAAAAATAGATGTAACCGAATTTTGAATATTTAAGATTCTTTCAGATAGCTCATTCGGCCAGTGATTTTTTTCATACTTAACCCAAAACGGGGTTATAATTCCCGACAAAAAAATTAATAGTAAAATAAAAAAGACGATAGCAAAATATTTCCTATCGCCTTTTGGTCTTTTAAGTATTTTTAAAGACATTAATTAATTGTTAATTGAGTTATTTTCCATTTTTTACCGGTTAATTTGATTGAAACATAAGCCTGGGCTGATTCTCTTTTTTCATTTAAGATATAATTGTACAAACCGGTTGCATATACATTGCCTTCTTCCCCGTTTTTTATATTGTTAAATTTAAAATCCATAACACGATAATTTTTAAAAAAATCCTCCAGCACATAATAAGCCTGATTAGAACTGTAATAACCGCTTATTCCGTTTGAAAGACTTAAATACATTTGAGAGCTAAAATAACCTGAAAGCATTTCAACATTACCGGCGGTAATGCTGCTTTCAATTTTTTCAAATGCTGATTCTGCAGTTACATTACCGTCCTGATTATTAATATTTTCAACCTGTTTTCTTTCCTGTGCTTGGCTTAAAGTACCAAAAGAAAAAAACAATACAAGAACAAATAATATTTTCAAATGCCATTTCATGAATAAATATGGGATTAATTTAATCAATAATTAAACCTAAATCTATAATTAATATATATATTAATCATTTTTATCGTGTTTGAGTCCTCCGTCAATTAATTCTTGTGTACTGCGCTTTTAATATATTTGCTTCTAGTATTAGGTACGTTTGATATCTTTAACTGGGTATTACCTTTAACAGTTTGAAATGCCCAATCGAAATACATTCTGTCGTTTGTTATCCTGCTGACTCTAATCTTACCGTAATAATTGTCAGATGTATGTATCACATAAGTATGACCTACTATAGCAACCGCATCGTGGGTTGGCGACCAGCCTGAACTTGGAGCATAAGGTATATCATAAATATCGGTTGTAGCCCCCATATCTTCTATATCTGTAGGCCCATATACATCTATGTAAGGAGTAGTACCGTTGTATATTTCAAAATAGAAATCAGTGGTATCGCTATTGTAAGGTACCATTGTGTAAGAATAAAAAGAAAAACCTGCTTGGTCCGGATACTGATTGTAGTCAAAAATATTTTCATTAAAACCTTCCGGTCTTGGTGTCGCACTCACGTTTTCTATGCTTAGATCACTTTCATTTCCATTGTAATCATAAGCAGAAACTGCATAATAATATTTTGTTCCATTGCTTGCGTCATAATCTGTGTAATAAGTATTTTGGGTGGAACCTATTCGAGTATATTTACCGTTATAACTATAGGCATAATAAACATAATAACCTTCAACATCATTTTCAGGATTAGGGTTCCAAGACAGGTCCACTACATTATCGCCGTTAACTACATAAAGCCCGGTAGGCGCCGACGGTGGTTTAGTATCAATATTTGTAATATCATTTTTTTTACCGCATGATTCAAATAAAAATATAGTTAATATCGGGATTATGTAAAAGATAATTTTTTTCATTTTAAACACCTATATAAGTTTAGTTAATTATAACCTCCAAATTAAATGCCAAAAATTTAAGTGTAAAAATTATAATTAAAGGAAGTTATAAACACTAAATCAGTAATATTTGTACTAATTTGTGGACGAGATCCACTATTATTTTAGATAAAAATTTTTACAGGTTAATAAATTTATCCTGATAAAACATTTTCTTTTTATTGATAACGGCAACAGACCTGCCGGTAAGTAATTTCTTATCAAACGGAGAATTTTTCGATTTACTTTTTGAGCGGTTTAAATCTACAGTCCATATCTCATTTATATCTAAAATTGTAAAATTTGCCACAGCCCCTTCGTTAAACACAGGCACCGGTAAATTTAAAATTTTCCGGGGATTTATCGATAATTTTTCAACCAATTCTTCGAGCGTTAATATTTTTTTATGGTATAATTCGGTGAATGCTAATCCTATTTCGGTTTCCAGCCCTATTATCCCATTCGGTGCTTTTTCAAATTCACCTTCTTTTTCTTCCAAAGAATGCGGTGCATGATCACTTGCAATACAATCGATTGTTCCGTCCTTTAATCCTTTTAATAATTCCTCAATATCTTTTTTTGTTCTAAGCGGAGGATTCATTTTGGTATTTGTATCGTATGTTTTTACCGCATCATCATTCAAACTGAAATGATGCGGTGTTACTTCTGCAGTTACATTTATCCCTTTCTTTTTAGCATCTCTTATCATCTCAACGGCGTTTTTTGTACTGATATGAGTAAGGTGAACTTTACCGCCGGTATACTCGGAAACGATTATATCACGCATAACTATTAAGTCTTCCGAGATTGAAGGAACTGGAGGTAAACCAAGCATTGTAGAATTTAATCCTTCATTCATTGCCCCGCCGGTAAAAGACTCATCTTCGCAATGTTCTACAATCGGGAGATTATACATCTTGGAATATTCCAAAGATCTCTTTAATATCGCAGCCGTTTTAACCGCTGCTCCGTCGTCGGAAAATCCGACTGCACCGGCTTCATGCAGCTCTGCCATAGGAGAAATTATTTCACCTTTCCTGCCTAAAGTAGCAGCGGCTACAACACTAACATCAACTAAATGATTCGAGGCCTGCTTATGAATAAACTCCACAACTTCCGCAGAATCTATCGCAGGATCTGTATTAGGCATGCATGCTATACCCGTAAACCCGCCGTTAGCCGCCGCATTACAACCGGTTAATACTGTTTCTTCATCTTCCCTGCCCGGTTCTCTTAAATGAACATGCATATCGAAAAATCCCGGAACAACAATTTTATCTGATAAATCAAAAACTTCCGCATCTTTTATTTCATCTTTATTAAGCTTCCCGATTTTCGAAATCACTCCATCGGTTAAAAGTATATCGGTATTTTTTTCATTTATTTTTTGTTCTGGGTGTAAAATACTTACATTTTTTAATAAAATTTTCATTCTCAATCCTTTTTATTTGAGTGTTCCCAGGAGATAAAGGACAGCCATTCTTACAGCTACTCCGTTTGTAACTTGCTGTAGGATTATCTGATTCAAGCCATCAGCTACACCGGATGAAAGTTCCACTCCTCTGTTAATTGGTCCGGGATGAAGTATAAGAATATCCTTGCCGTTTTTTTCAAGTCTCTCTTCGGTTATTCCGAAATAATTTGCATACTCTCTTATCGATGGAAAATATTCCCTGGCTTTTCTTTCCAATTGAATCCTAAGCACATTTAAAACATCATTTTCCTGAATGGCTTCATCAATATTATGGATAACTTTAACTCCAAGATCTTCAATATATCGCGGAATCATTGTTAGAGGGCCGCAGACAGAAATATCTGCACCCATTGTTCTTAAGCCGTAAATATTTGATAAAGCAACCCTGCTGTGTGCAATATCGCCGACTATACAAACTTTCAGTCCCTCCAATTTCCTTAATTTTTCTCTTATTGAATACATATCGAGCAATGCTTGTGTAGGATGTTCATGTATTCCGTCACCCGCATTAATAATATTTGCATCGCAAATTTGAGTTAAGAAGAGTGGAGCACCCGCGGCCGAGTGACGTACTACTACCATGTCAACTTTCATTGCTTCAATATTTCTCATCGTATCTTT
The DNA here is from genome assembly GCA_964530445.1 of uncultured Ignavibacteriaceae bacterium. Classification (GTDB taxonomy): domain Bacteria; phylum Bacteroidota; class Ignavibacteria; order Ignavibacteriales; family Ignavibacteriaceae; genus FEN-1297. The sequence continues at coordinate 1,012 of CAZHBJ010000143.1, read as the reverse complement.
GAACGATTCGCCTTTACTTACACTGCTGGATGAAACTGCAAAATTAACAGAATCCGCAGATAATCTTTTCTCGGCTAATTCAAATGATATTCTTGTACGGGTAGAATTTTCATAAAACAAATTGACAATCGTTTTTCCCTGCAGTGTAGGAACTTTCTTAATCGGTCTTTCCAACACCTCCCTGAACGTTGTTGCAGTATCCAGGATTAATTGAATGTCTTCCTTCGATACTCCTTCTAGCCCCAATAAATGTCTGCTTTTTAATGGCATAAAAAATTTCCAAAAAATAATTTATTCTTTTACATCAATCAAATAGATAGCATCTTCGCCGTCTATTTCATTCATTTTAACTTTAATTTCTTCATCTATAGAAGTAGGTATGTTTTTACCGACATAATCGGCTCTAATAGGCAGCTCTCTGTGCCCGCGATCTACCAATACAAATAATTGAATTGTATTTGGACGCCCTAAATCCATTATGGCATCCAATGCGGAACGAACTGTTCTGCCGGTATATAAAACATCATCTATTAGAATTACGTTTTTTTCATTTATATCGAAAGTAATATTGGAAACGGAAACTTCCGGCTGTTTTAGGCGGGTTCGAAAATCATCCCTATATAAAGTAACATCCAGAACCCCTAAAGGGAGCTCAATATTTTCAATTTCTTTAATTTTAGAGAATACTCTATTTGCAAGAAATTCACCACGGGTTCTCATTCCCATTAAGATTAAGTTTTCCGTGCCTTTATTTCGTTCCAAAATTTCATGGGCTATCCTGGTAATTATTCTATTCAGCCCTTTACTGTCTATTATTTTTGATTTTATTTGCATATACAAAAAATCCTCTTTGGCTCCGAGCCGCAGAGGTTATTTTATTTTTATTTGATAATATTTATCTTATTCATCCTTTTCCATCTCACCGGATAGAGTTAAAGGTTACAATTATTTGAGTAAACTTAAAACAAACTTAGTAAAAAGTAAAGTGAGTAATTATTATTTTCATATTTGT
>CAZHBJ010000142.1:314-8857 GCA_964530445.1 uncultured Ignavibacteriaceae bacterium | reverse complement strand
TATTTAATTCGGTTGGAATTCCATCTTCACACCAATGTTTTTTACAACCGCTGTAATCCAATAAAACACATTGAGCGGGAACGCCGTATCTTTTTAATTCCCAGCCTCCCTCAACAAGAGTTGTAACACAAGCTGACGCTACTATTCCGCATCTTTGTTTCCCTTTTTTCGGCGACCATAAAGAAAGATCGGAAGCATGCGGTATAACATAAACATCAAAATTTTTCTTCAATCCCATTGCTCTTAGTTGATTTACTCTGCATTTGGATTCACAATCATTACATCTTAATCCTTTAATATCCTTCTCCGCTTTGCAATTGTTATCGTTATGAGCCCTCATGCAGCCAGGCAATAACAACGCTTTTGCATCTGTGTTAAGATATTCTTTTCGAAAGGCTCTGTTCATTAATTCCGCACCAACCATATTAAGATGATATTCCTGACGGCTTCGAGTACATGAAATTCTATCTTCCCTCCATCGATAATTTTTTTTAGCTTTTGCAAGAAAGCCCTCTACATTCTTGGTATACCTACCGAGTACTTCCTCAGAACGTTTTGTGAACCATTCGTTAAATTCGGCTATTGATTTAAAAATGTTTGAAAGTGCTTTTTCATCCAGAGTTCCCCAGTATGCACGCCATCTTATAAATCTTAACGCTTGTTCTCTGAATTCACCTGTAGCTTCAAACCAAAGACAAACTTTGTCTATATCTAATAAACTTGGAGGCGAAACCAAATTTTTCTTAAGCTTTGCAGGCAGAAGAATAAGTGTTATTAATATTCCTCTTACAAAATCAATTAAAGGTTTTAAATGCTGATGCTTTTTTCTCCATTCAGCCATTTGAGAAAGTAGAATAAAAGGAGCAAATTTCACATTTACTGCGTAGCGTCCGTAAGTCCGCCAAAGAATAGTAAAGCTCAATAATTCAAGGATATATTCTTCAGTTTCTCTTATTTCCTCAAGATTATAGGTATTTAAATATTTAATATAGTCTTCAACTATGGGAATGACAGCATTATCCGCATAAAGCATAACTTCATCAGCAAAGCTTCTAACATCACAATAATAATTTTCAGAGTTAATGCCGTCAGGTTTTAATGAGTAAGTTACCGATTCCATGCCTAACCTATTCATTTTAATTAAATATTTCGTACGTCCCTTTTATTAACAATTCAAACGGCTGTTTGTAATCTACAATTTTTTAACAACAATTTCCAAATAGATAAAAATATCTTAAATTTATTTATAAAGGTTTGGTTATTTAATTATTATTCCCCAATAATTATTATGAAATTATTTATAAGACTTGTAAATATTAGTTTCCTATCATTCTTCATTGTATTTACTTCTCATGCACAGCAAATAAAAATATCTTCTGCGGAAATAAATAGTGTTAAAACTGCAAAAGATTCTGCCGTCATCTGTTTTATCAGCGATACGCAGGAGCCGATGTGGATTGAAAAAATGATATACAAATACAACCATAACGACAGTGCACGAAAAGTTATATTCAATAAGATACTGGAAATGTCCCCTAATGCCGTTTTTCATTTAGGCGATATTGTTGCTATGGGATCAAGTAAAAGCGAATGGGCAAGGATAGATACTTTTGTGAATAAACTTAAATTAAAAGATATTCCGTTTTACCCGATCCCCGGCAACCATGAATATCTTTTCTTTTCTAAAAGCGGCATAAATAATTTTACAAAACGTTATCCATATGCCAGCATCACCGGCTATTCAGAAGTAATTGCAAATACTGCTGTTGTTTTATTCAATTCTAATTTTAATAAGCTAACAAAAAAACAATTTAATCAGCAGTTGGAATGGTACGAAAGTACTTTAAAACATTATCAATCGGATTCTCTAATAAACTTCATAATAGTCGGATGCCATCATTCTCCGTTTACAAATAGTAAAGTTGTCTCTCCCTCGAAAGGAGTTCAAAAATATTTTCTGCCGGACTTCTTCAAAACATCCAAATGCAAGCTTTTTATAAGCGGGCATGCACACACTTTTGAGCATTTCAAAATTAAAGGGAAAGATTTCTTAGTTATAGGAGGCGGAGGCGGCATACAGCAGGAATTATATACCGGCTCCCAAGAAAAGCATAAAGATCTTTTTGATTCCATTTCCGGAAAAAGGATGTTTCACTTTATAATGATAAACATTGATAAAGATAAACTCATCATTAGATTAGAGATGCTAAACAAAGATTTTAAAACTTTTAATAACTCTTATAAATTTGTTTTACATAATTAATAAATTATCCTCTCGTAATTTATTAAGACGATTCATCCTTTTATTTTTAATTAAATTTTATTTCAATAAAATTAATTTTCTCGATTCGACAAAACTTCCCGCCCTCATCTTGTAAATATAAATGCCGCTGGTTAACATGCCGGCATTAAACAGTACGGTATAATTCCCGGGATCTTTTGTTTCATTTACCAAAGTTGCTACTTCCCGCCCCAGCATATCATAAATCTTTAAACTCACATATTGCCTGCTGCCTATTGCATATTGGATTTTCGTACTCGGATTAAACGGGTTGGGATAGTTTTGATCAAGTTTATATGTATTTAATCCGGAAGCTTTTACGTTCACAATATTTGAGTATTCAAATCTTCCGTTAAGATCTATTTGCTTAATTCTATAATAATTCAAACCCGGATAAGCATTCTCATCAACAAAAGAATAATTATGCTTTTCGGTAGTGGTGCCGTGCCCTTTAACCGAACCGATTTTGGTGAAATTTGTTTTATCAATACTTCTTTGAATTTCAAATTCCCTATTGTTTGTTTCAGTCACAGTAGTCCAGTTTAGTTCCACGGAATTATTTTTTACGGAGGCAGTAAAAGATGAAAGCTCTACAGGGACAATATTAACTTTCTTACTGAAAAATATATCGTATTTGCTGTTTCCGTTTCTGTTATCCATCCATACTATATAAACATTATTTTCATCATCAACCGCAATCCGCGGAACAACATGCGATACGGTATCTACATTGTCATTTACCATTACATCGGTACCGAAAGTCTGACCTCCGTCGGTAGAAATATCGTAAAAGCAATTTGCATTTCCGGTCCTATGATCGAACCAAACCGCATGCACATAATTTAGTTTATCAATTGCCAGCCTCGGTGGAAAATTGTACGAGTATTCCGCATCGAGAAATTCATCACTGACTTTAATATCCGGTAAGAATGAACTGCCTTCATCAGTTGATTTTGCCAAATACATATTATTTAAATAAGGAGCCTGAGTTTCCGAAGTATCTGCTCTCCAATCTTTCCATATAACATAAATATTACCTGAATAATCAACTTTAACATCCGGTTCTTCCTGATCATTAGTAGTATCTGTATTCACAAGAACATTTTGGGAAAACGTTTGGCAGTCATCTGTTGATTTGGCAAGATAAATATCCTTGCTGGTATTACGTGAATCTTCAAAAGCCACATAAACATTTCCGGTGGATGAGTCAACAGTAATTGAAGAAAAGCTTTGAACGGCCAATAATGTATCGTTTGTATCATCAACCCTTACTGCGGGTCCAAAGGTTTGTCCATTATCTTTGGAACATACAACGCTAACATCTCCAAGATCTCCGAGTGCATAATAGCGGTCATAATTAGAAAAGGACACATATATATAATCATTCTTTTTATTTATAGCTATATACGGCTGAAAGTTCCAAAGGTAATAACCAGATCCCACGTTACCACCGGTTACGTTTACATCGGTACCCCAGGTTTGCCCTCCATCAGTAGATCTATCAAGGTAAATATCTATCGGGAAGTACTGGAGGGTATCATTAGGCCAAGCACGATAGTCAAACCAGACGACATAAATATTTCCTTTGGAATCCAAAGCAATATCAGGTTGATAAACACTATAAGAAGGCGGATAATTTACATCATCATTTATTTTTATTGCCGGTGAAAAAGTATTCCCCCCGTCTGTTGAACGTGAAAATAAAATTCTCTTATTGTTTTCATCGCCGTTCCAGGTTACATAAATTACGCCGCTGTCCGAAACAGCAATCGAAGGTTCATAATCATCTATAACATTACCGGGATCATCATTCACCTGAACACTTGGTGAAAATGTAAACCCGGTTGTTTTGTTAAGCGAAATTAGTTTTTTGAAATCAAAATTATTATCAACACGATGTGTATTTAAATAGCTTTTATTTGTGGGTGGAAGTATCGGATTTTTTTTGTTAACGGTCTTTTGTGCAAATATAAATTGACCGAATAACAAAAACACTAAAGTAAATCTGATATATGAAAAGCACAAAATTGTTCGTTGTTCTTTCATTTTTTCTCCTGTTGTTTCAATTATGGGTTGGAAATTTCAAACAATTTTAAAGCCAATATTTTTTACAGCTAAGATTTCCATTAAGTTTTAAATTGAAACTATGGATTAATATAAATCAAATATTTTCATCTCTATTGAACCATTTAAAACCCCCGTTTAATTATGAAATAAAGGTTTTCACAATGTAAGTATTAAATAGAATACCTTTTTCAACTATTAACGATTGTTTTAACACAATTAATATTTAAATAATAAAGATTTAGAGGTAGGTCAAATTTGGATCAAAATATGGCGAAATAAAATTTTTTTATTAAGCTTTATTTATGAATAGATAAATTGCCGTTTATTTATCTTCCATCGCATAAAAAATCACAACAATCATATTAATATGATTTCTATTAAGCCTATGACTTACTTCTAACAACTTAGGACACTTCTTGATGTGTATCGTCCGGTATACTCTGCATAAGAATAACTACTTCAAAGGTTCTTAAAAAAAACCTAATAGCAGAGTTACTCTGATATATTGCTGGGTCACGCAGAGTTTTAAAACAAGCTGCTTCTAATTGTTAAGCCGCTAACTTATTTATTTAATTACTAGTTGTTATTTTAAAAGTACCATTTTATTCACAGAGATAAATTTATTTTTTACTTCCAACCTATAAAGATAAACACCGCTTGCTAAATTACCTGCATCAAATATTACTTTATGATTACCGGCATTAAGGTGTTTATTAATAAGTTCTCTAACTTTCTGACCAAGAATATTATACACAAATAAATTTACATCACCATCTTCTTTTAATTCAAATTCTATTTTTGTTAAAGGATTAAAAGGATTAGGAAAATTTTGTGCAAGGAAATATTTAAAATTTGCTCTCATGGACGGAGTTTCAACCGGCATAACATAAGGATCCATACCGAACATAACAGCGAGCGGAGATCCGAACAATGAACCTCCATCACCATTATTATGATAGCTCAATCCCTCACTGCCATCTTGGTTTTCAATTCCAACAAGAGCATTCCCATTTATAGATTCCGGTGCCGGAACAATACTTTCGCTGTCGTTAAACTGAATTTTAATGTTTCCGTTTGAATATAGAATTACCTGGAATGTTATATAATCCGAATCGGAACCTTTGTCGTAAACATGCCAATAAGTAACAACGAATTGAGAACCGGTACTATGGTAATAAACTTTTGAGTCGGTTTTACCGCAGTCCAAATCCATAGCGCAGGCTGCAATAAAATTATCAGGCTGAATTGAAGAAGGGATAAATGAATATTCGGCATTATCAGTGGAACCGTTTGTAAAAGTTAAATATCCGTTTGAACCGATAAAAACATGATTATAATTTTGATTGAAAAAAGAGAATGTCATCCCTATATCTGAAATGTATTTATAACCATCATCTGCATCGCCGGTGGTCCAAGACGATACTTGGTTGTGACCTTCGGTTACCGGGTTAATCCATTCATATGTAGGTTGACTCGGCATGCTGCCTGCTTCTTTATCCGATGTAACAAAATAATATCCGCCGGTACCGGTGCCTCCACCGCCATATTGATCTGTATGAGTATGATTTGTAAGATATTTATTATTGTAAACCATATGATATTTACCGTCATCATCTATCTTTATATGGAATTGATTTGCCTCTTCAATATCACTGTGTTCAAATGTACCGGAAGTATTTTGTGCGTATCTATAAATATCACTTCCGTACAAAGGTGTATAAAGAATATGCGCTTTACCTGAGTTATCTAAGTCCAAAGAAGTACAGCCGCTTCCCCAGCCGGTGTCGATTTTAGTGACAGTCCAGCCCCCGCTATTTTTAAAGGCATATTTGTTACTACCATACTGACCACCTAAGTAACTGATATGAGGATTATTAGAATTATCGATTGCAATTGATGTCTGCATTGCTTCTATTTGTCCACCTACATTGTCTATCTTTTCCGGTGTATTCCAACTACCGAAAACACCGTTAAAATATCCCAATCCTTGCTCATTACTGTCATCGTCTTTTATATCCATGCTGTAAAAACTGAAATGTATTAAGTTGTTTTTATCAATAACCATTGAAGCATGATCATAGACTTTATTATGGAGAATTTCATATTCCCAGCTTCCTGAAGCGTTTGTGAAATAATATAATGAACAAGTTGTGGCTACACCTGCAGTTAAGAAAGCTATATGCGCATTCCCATTATTATCAATATCTAATGCGACCGGTCGTATGTAAGGAAGTTCTATTAATTCAACCGGCGATTGCCAAGTTCCTGACGCATTGTTTGTATAATATAATTTATAATTCTCTTCGAGAAGATCCCCGAATGCACTGGTTCTTGTGAAATGTTTTACGTAACACATATGTTCATGATTTGATCCGTCAACTGCGATTAAAGAGCTTTCGCCGTTCCAAAGATCGTAAGGAGGATTTCCCAAGTCTATATGATTATCGGCAACACCGTTATAAATTCTACGACTTTCCCAAATCCCGGTTTTGTTTGTCATATAAATAATATCCGTACCATTATTGGGATAAAATTCTCCTGCGCTTGTACAGCTAATATGTGCGGTTCCATAAGAATCAACATCAAGAGATAAATCTCCGATATCTCTTGAGAATGGTACTTCATCTACCGTATAAGAGGTAATATGTGTTTTGGAATTATAATTATTATTAAATGTTATTAAATCCGATTGATCAGCAGACACTACAGAAGTATTATGTGCGTAACCCGTATCCCGTGGAATAACAACAATGTTAATTGTAACGGAATCTTTATAATTAATATTGCCGAGATTACAAGTAACTACACCGCCGGCATAACTGCAAGTGCCCTGGCTGGAGGATGCATAATAAAATTCTGTTTTAGAACTTAAGGTATTGTTTAAAACTACATTTGTTGCATTATCAAAACCATAATTGCCAACAGTAATAGTATATGTTAAATAACCATTCAACATCACAGGATCAGGATGATCTTTTTGAGTTACAAAAACATCCGCACCCGGAGGCCGAACAAAATCGAGGTAATAAATATCCCAGTTGCCGCTAGATGCATCATCCCAAACAATTCTGTTGGACCAAATGGACGGATGCTCTTCAGTATAAGCACTGGTCATTACCGGAACTACGGCTTCCGAAGCAAACTCATAAAAATAAATATCATGGTTTCCATACATATCAACCAAAACATCCCAAACAATTCCTTTATCGGAAATCTTCGGTTTTGAATGTACTGTAATCTGATCAGTAATTAATTTAACATTATGAGTAGTTAAGTCTTCCATATATAATGAACATCTGCCGTTTCTATAGTCGAGCCATACAACTGTATCTCCGTGTATGTCAGGTGCGTATTGGTCGTAAGGATCGGAGGTAAGCTGTTCTCTATTTCCCGAATCAAGATCAAATAAAAAAATAGAATTAGACGAACCGCTGTACTGCGACCAGACAATCTTATGCCCGGATATTCTAGGTCCTTCATCATTCTGTATTGAACTTGTTTCCGTACTAACCCTTGCTTCGGATCCGTTGTGCATATCATACATATAAACATCATATTCCCATGATGCTCCGTTTCGCCTATCTTTCCATACAATTATGCTGTCGGATACGTCAGGATATTCTTGATACTCACTGTTGGTCGTAACCTGAGTTTCAGTACTCGTGTTTATATCATACATATAAATATCTCTGTTTCCGTTGCGAAGATCGCTCCATACTATAATATTTTTCCAAATCTCCGGATGACTTTGATCTTTTGTACTTATATTAATACGTTGTTCAGGTCCTGAAGGTAAAGTATACATATATGTATCATAATTTATTGTAAGACCGGTCCTATTTCTTTCGTCCTGCCAAACAATCCTATTGCCCCAAACTGAAGGGTATAGCTGATATTTAGTATTTGTGGTTATTTGAACCGGAGTAAATTGCGCATGAATGATTACCGGGAATAAAAGAGGAAGGATTAAAATCATGCGAAGAATAAATAATTTATTTTTGTCTTTCATTTTCTTCTCCCGTTTTTGTAAAAATTTTTAGACAATATTTTATCTTTTAATCAATTCTACTCTTCTATTTAGTGCTTTCCCTTCTTCAGTATCATTAGATGCAATTGGAGATAATGGACCTACTCCTGCTGAGGTAATTCTATTTTTATTCACACCGTATTTTGATGTAAGAGTATTGACAACTGC
>CAZHBJ010000142.1:0-304 GCA_964530445.1 uncultured Ignavibacteriaceae bacterium | reverse complement strand
GATAGTTTCATGTTATAATTAAAATCTCCAGTATTATCCGTATGCCCAACTACGTAAAGATTTAAAGAAGGATTTTCTGAAAGCAGTTTGCTTATTTCTTTTAAAGCAGGTTCTGATTCAGATTTAACATCCGATTTGTCGAAATCGAAATAGATCCCATAAAGCGCAATATGTCCTTGAGAATTTAAATCATTTAACATTGCTTTTGCATCAACAACGATATCTTGTTCCATTTTTGCTTCCTCAACAATCCATACCTGATAACTTCCGGCATCACGATATGATTCAACTCTTACCCATGTGA
>CAZHBJ010000141.1:0-8895 GCA_964530445.1 uncultured Ignavibacteriaceae bacterium | reverse complement strand
GTCAACTTCTTTGCGATGATTTTTTAAGAAATGATCCCCGCCTTCAAACAAAACAAGCTTGTGAGGGATATTTAACTTCTCCATTTCCTTTGACATCTCAATTGTCTGTTCTGGTGAAACTGTTTTATCATCTTTGCCGTGCATTAAAAGAAAGGGAATCTTCGGGAGTTTATCCGCAAAATTTATTATTGTTCTTTTTTCTAATTCGGAATTAAGATCTTTTTCTTTAAATAAATTATTATAAAGAATTATTTTGTCATTATTTTCGTCTGCAAATTTTTTTAGGTTAGAAATTGCACCGCTTAAAACGGCGCTTTTAAAATCCGGATTTCTTAATAGAGTAAGATATGTCATCATGCCGCCGCGGCTCCATCCTTCAATTCCCCATATGCTTTTATCGGCTGTCGGAATTTCATCTGCAAGAGGAATGAGATTTAAAATATCATTTACATCATCACCGCCTAGTTGCTCTTCGCCTTCGCTTCCGGCGTTTCCGCGGTATTGCGAGGCAAAAACCACATAACCCCAGCTTGCTAATTGGCCGAAAATTCCACGAGCAGTAAATTTATCAATTGCTCCTTTATCACCGGAGCCGCCGCGGTTCCAGATGATACACGGGTATTTTTTTGAATGATCCTGAGGGTAAGCGATGTAACCTTTTATTTTTAGTCCGTCGGAGAGGTAAGTTATCTTTTCTACAACCGAATTATAGAAAACATCCTTTCCCCATCCGCTGATTATCATCTTGTTTTGATGGTCAGGTAACTCAATTTTTTGTCTGTCGATTAATAAATTATTCATATAATAAATTTTTGAAATTTTATTCTAAAATATAAGAAAGGTACTTGTCTATCAGGTTGATTTACGCTAAAATTTATCAATTAAAAGCAAATCTATTATAATTAATAGAAAATATTTTAATAATTTAGCTTAACTATTTAATCCGCCTTCGTCCGCTGGACTTCGGCGGACGAGAACATTCGGGTAAAACCCGCCTGCCGGACGGGCAGGTTCCCCGCCGCTTGCGGCGTAGGATTAAAATCATCAATTAAGATACCTCACTGATTGCGGTGAGGTAATTCATTTATTTTTTTCTTTCCGGTTTATAATATAATTCGTATGCTCTGGGACATATAAATAGACTGGATATCGGCCGGAAATAAAAAATAAGAATTAAAATTATTATTTTTGAAATTATTAATAGAAATTGTGGTAAATAATTTATGCCTGCTAAAAAAAAATCCAAGAAAAAAACTGAACAGCCCAAAAAAGAGGAAACGAAATTAAAACCTATTTATAAGATTATTCCGGCAATCCTTTTTGCCGCTTTAATCCTGTTTCTGGTTTTTTCAAATTTACTTAAGAAAAAAGATGTTGATAAAGAATATATGTTCAGAAAAGACGGAACTTTAACTTTCCTAAGCCCTGATAATGCCGTAAAAACAAAAATCGATATTCAAATTGCGGATAATGATTTTGACAGGGAACTAGGATTAATGTTCAGAAAACATATGGAAGAAAACCGGGGCATGCTTTTTATTTTTCCCCAGGAAACAACTCAAAGCTTCTGGATGCACAATACATATATTCCCTTAGACATGATTTTTATTAATTCGAACAAAGAAATAGTTACAATTCGAAGAGCAGCAAAAACATTATCCGATCAGTCTTATACTTCAACTGCGCCTGCACAGTATGTTTTAGAAGTCAATCTTGATTTCTCAAAAAAGTTTAATATAAAAGTAGGGGATAAAGTAGATTGGTCAAGAATTAAAACGCAGCCTAATTTATAGTGTAATCAATAAAATTATTTATTAGAGTTTCTGCAAAATGGTTTATATGTCATTTCGAAGGAGTACTCTACAAAGGAGTTCTTCGGACGACTGAGAAATCTTTTGTAAGTAAGATTTCTCCCTTCGGTCGAAATGACAATGTTAGAAAAATCTATTTAGCAGAAGTTCTATTGATCACCGTAAAGTTCCAGTTCTGTTAATTCGCAGATTATGTGTGCAATTGTTATGTGTCCTTCCTGTATCCTTTGTGTATTATAGGAAGGTATAATGATAGGAAGATCGACCATATCTTTTAATTTTCCGCCAAGCCCACCGAGAAAACCAATCGTTTTCATTTTTTTTGATTTGGCTGTCTCAACTGCTTTAACAACATTGGCGGAATTTCCGCTTGTGGATATTGCCAAAAGAACATCGCCTTCGTTTCCCAATCCTTGAACATTACGCGCAAAAACATTTTCGTAGCCTATATCGTTTCCGCCGGCTGTTAGATTCGATGTATCTGTTGTAAGTGCAATTGCAGCTAATGCCGGGCGTTTAATTTTATGATTTAATCTAATCATTAATTCTGTTGCAATATGCTGACAGTCGGCAGCACTCCCGCCGTTGCCGCATAACAAAAGCTTATGTCCGTTTTTATAAGCATTAAATAGAATATCTACGGCAGAAAGTATTTCATCCATGCATTCGCGCTGAATGCTGATTTTTGTTTCTGCACTTTCCGTTAATGAATCAATAATGAATTTCTTTTTATCCAACTTTAACCTCTAATTTTTGAATAATCGAAATCAAAATTATTTCGATTAAATAGAATTGTACTATACTGTAATCGGAAGTTTAAAATGAACTGCATCTGCAAAATCTTTAATTAAATTCCGGTTATTTTCATCTTCAAAGTAATTTCCGGTAACGATTATTTTTGCGCCGTTATCAACTTTTTCTCTTGCTATTCCCGGGCTTCTTATTCCTCCACCTACTACCACCGGAACATCACAGAAACTTGTTACTGCTTTTACCATTTTATTAGGCACAGGATTTTCTGCCCCGGAGCCTGCTTCCAGATAAATTAATTTCATTCCAAGGTACTGAGCGGCTAGCGCAGTTGCAGCAGCAATTTCAGGTTTATTTCGCGGAATTGGTAAACTTCCGCTGAAGTATTCCGCAGTTGTTTTAGTTCCCGATTCAACAAGAATATAACCTGTTGATATCGGTTCTATTTTTTGTTTCTTAATAATCGGTGCGGCAAGTACGTGTTTGCCGATTAAATGTTCCGGGTTTCTACCGCTTACAACCGATAAATATAAAATTGCATCGGCCGGTTTATAAATCTGGTTAACATCGCCGGGAAAAATAATAACCGGCAATTTTGTGTTTGTTTTTACCTGTTCTACAAAGCTTTTAAAATCGCCGTCCATCATTAAGCTGCCGCCGACCAAAAAGCCGTCGACATTGCATTTTTCACAATAAGCTACAAAAGAAGCCAATTTATTATCGCTTATTTTATCCGGATCGAGAAGAATTAAATAAGCTGCGCCTTTTGATGAAATAGTATTTAATAAATAATCATAGATCATATTATACCGGTGAAAAATACATCGGAATATATAAATTTTGGTTTAGGAAAAAAAGCGGTAAGCCGTTAAGAATGTTAATACTTAGTTATTTTATTTTAATTTGTGAAGCAGGTCTATAGAAAAACCTTTAAAATATTATTTATTAAAATTTAACCGTTTATTTTTTTACTTATTGAATTGATAAATATAATTATATCCGGATATCCAGCCCCAAATAATACCGACAATAGCCCCTATTGGCACTAATGAAAGACTAATAATACCTTTTGTTAAATTTTCGTGATTTTCGTTAACTATCAATATTGAATATAATATTGCACCGCCTATAAATCCTAATACTGTCCCTACAACCGAACCTGGGAACAAGCTTAACCATCTGTTTTTGTAACTAGCTTGCTTTAGCTGGCTTAATGGTGCAATATTTTGTGTGACTTTTACTTTGTCGATGGTAGAAAAATTCAATGTGTTATTTCCCATTTTAATATTTTCAGCTTTTAATTTTTTACCGTTTTTCAGGAAAAGGACAGCAGATTTATGATTGTTTCGTGTATATTCTATATTTTGAATTTCAGATAAGTTGACCGTCATTTCTTGCCTGCTAAAAAGATATTTATTGGCAAATAAAGTATCATTCTCAATAAAAGCTCCGTTTTTAAATATTGCTGAACTGTCATTTTGAAATGTAACGTTCACAGAGGTTTCCTTAACTGAATTATTAAAATTTTGGTAAAGCTTTTCTTTGGAGGAAAAATTCTTTTCCGTATAAATTGATGAGCAGCTTATTAAAATTAGGGAAAAAGAGGTAACAATAATTAAGTAAATTATTTTCATATGATTTTTCAACTAATAGTCTATTGAAAATTATCTATGGATATCTATTATTTATTGAATTGATAAACATAATTATAACCTGATAGCCAGCCCCAAATAATGCCAACAATAGCTCCTATAGGGATTCCGGATAATGCAATATAACCGTTTTCGCTGCTTCTTTTATCAGAGTTATTTCTATTGATAAAATTACTTATAGTATAAGTGACAGCAAGACCTGAAATCGCACCTATTAAAAGACCGTATAAGGAGCCGCGCAGTTTATTTTTATAACTTACACTTTTCAATCTTTGCAGGGGCGCAATATTTTTATTTTCCATTGAATATATGCTGTCATCTTTAATAGCAACTTCACTTTGATTTGTAATTAAACTGTCCTTTTTTAATAATAAATCAACTTTTTTGTCCTTAGCAAAATTGTTAAAGTTTCCATAAAACACTTTTTTAGACGGAAAATTTTCTATTGTCTTAATTGATGAACAGCCAGTTAGAAAAATCAAAAACAGAGCTGATGCACTTGTAATAATTTTTCGCTTTTTTAAAGTGAAAAGTCCAATTGAGGTAGAAAAAACTAATGGTTTGAATGAAGCGAAAAGAGTTGTAATTTTTTTCATATTACCCCCATATATAATTTAACTTTTACAAGTTAAATATTCAGTTGAAAAAAATCAATCGAATTTTAAATAAATAATCTTTCATGTTTAATAGAATTACTTCATAATCTGAAATCAACTTTAATCTTTAAGTCTTAATGCTTAACGAAATCCTGCTTCTCGCAGCATCTATTGCTATTATAGTAACATCAATAATATCCCAAACCTAACCTAAAGTCAAAATTATTGGAAATTTCTCTTTCATAATTAAGTGAAGAATAGAGTCCGTTTCCTAAAAGTTCAACTTACATTATATTATTTTTATTACCAATACCTTGTGAGTAAGCTTCTGCGGAAATAATTATAAATATTATTAAAACCTTCATACTGCCCCCTTATCCTTTTATATAATAAATTTACAAATATTTTTTAAATACTTTATCAATTTAAAATTTCTCCATCAAGAGAAAAAATTATTGATTTGCCACCTTTTAATAATATTGAATTACTAATGCCAATATTTCTTACATTAGAAAGCTTTATATTTATTTCCTCTAGCTTGTTAAAACTCAAATCTATAACCTGAATAATATTACCGGAATCAGGTTTAGTATATGTTATCTTTGAAAAATCAAGGGAATAGTTCGCAAAAGAGCCTATAGTATTATTTTGAATATCGCTTAAATTATCAAGATTTATTTGATAAATATCGCCATAAGAAAAGGATATAAGAAATCTATTCTGGGGTGATATTTCGTAAATCGGGCTTATGTTTTTATCTATATTAAAAAAGGCCGTGTCATTTTGATTTGTCAAATCAAATAGATGCAAATCCAAAAAATAACCACCCGATGAACCGACATAAGTTTCATAAATAATATCTTTATCATCGGCAGAAAAAACCGGGTTCATATATTCCTTTTCACCATTAAGCTTACTTTTTAGTTTCTTTAAATTGCTGCCGTCAACATTAATTTCATAAATACTTGAATCACCTATAAAAACTATTTTATTATTATCAAAAGAAATTGAGGGATTCTGTTTACTAATAATTGAGTCGGGTATATTTATTTTGATTATTTTATCCGTATTTATATTTAATACATATATATTGGGTTTTGTAGAAAAAGCTATTTCTGATTTATCCGGTGAAATTGAATAATCATAAGTACTTAAGTCATTTGGCAAAAGATTATGAATATTTGTACCATCAGTATTCATCGCCGTCAATTTACCATTGCTCTCAATAACATAATTCCCGGCCACAGAAAAGAAATAAGACAAATCTGATAATTTTTTTAAAACGTTGTTATTTATATTGAAATAATAAATTCCCTCCACTTTTTGTACATTATTTCCGCCCGGAGGATTTAATATATTACAAGAATTAAATACTATACAAAGTCCAATTGAGGTAGAAAAAACTAATGGTTTGAATGAAGCGAAAAGAGTTGTAATTTTTTTCATATTACCCCCATATATAATTTAACTTTTACAAGTTAAATATTCAGTTGAAAAAAATCAATCGAATTTTAAATAAATAATCTTTCATGTTTAATAGAATTACTTCATAATCTGAAATCAACTTTAATCTTTAAGTCTTAATGCTTAACGAAATCCTGCTTCTCGCAGCATCTATTGCTATTATAGTAACATCAATAATATCCCAAACCTAACCTAAAGTCAAAATTATTGGAAATTTCTCTTTCATAATTAAGTGAAGAATAGAGTCCGTTTCCTAAAAGTTCAACTTACATTATATTATTTTTATTACCAATACCTTGTGAGTAAGCTTCTGCGGAAATAATTATAAATATTATTAAAACCTTCATACTGCCCCCTTATCCTTTTATATAATAAATTTACAAATATTTTTTAAATACTTTATCAATTTAAAATTTCTCCATCAAGAGAAAAAATTATTGATTTGCCACCTTTTAATAATATTGAATTACTAATGCCAATATTTCTTACATTAGAAAGCTTTATATTTATTTCCTCTAGCTTGTTAAAACTCAAATCTATAACCTGAATAATATTACCGGAATCAGGTTTAGTATATGTTATCTTTGAAAAATCAAGGGAATAGTTCGCAAAAGAGCCTATAGTATTATTTTGAATATCGCTTAAATTATCAAGATTTATTTGATAAATATCGCCATAAGAAAAGGATATAAGAAATCTATTCTGGGGTGATATTTCGTAAATCGGGCTTATGTTTTTATCTATATTAAAAAAGGCCGTGTCATTTTGATTTGTCAAATCAAATAGATGCAAATCCAAAAAATAACCACCCGATGAACCGACATAAGTTTCATAAATAATATCTTTATCATCGGCAGAAAAAACCGGGTTCATATATTCCTTTTCACCATTAAGCTTACTTTTTAGTTTCTTTAAATTGCTGCCGTCAACATTAATTTCATAAATACTTGAATCACCTATAAAAACTATTTTATTATTATCAAAAGAAATTGAGGGATTCTGTTTACTAATAATTGAGTCGGGTATATTTATTTTGATTATTTTATCCGTATTTATATTTAATACATATATATTGGGTTTTGTAGAAAAAGCTATTTCTGATTTATCCGGTGAAATTGAATAATCATAAGTACTTAAGTCATTTGGCAAAAGATTATGAATATTTGTACCATCAGTATTCATCGCCGTCAATTTACCATTGCTCTCAATAACATAATTCCCGGCCACAGAAAAGAAATAAGACAAATCTGATAATTTTTTTAAAACGTTGTTATTTATATTGAAATAATAAATTCCCTCCACTTTTTGTACATTATTTCCGCCCGGAGGATTTAATATATTACAAGAATTAAATACTATACAAAGTCCAATTAAGGTAGAAAAAACTAATGGTTTGAATGAAACGAAAAGAGTTCTAATATTTTTCACAAACACCCCCATAAATTGGTTATTTTAAATTAAACAGACAGTTGAAAAAAATCAATCAAATTTTAAATTAATAACCTTTACTTCTTATATAATAACTTTATAATCTGAAATCAACTTAAGCATTTAAGTTTTCATGCATAACGAAATCCTGCTTCTTGCAGCATCTATACTTATTATAGTAACATCAATAATATCCCCGACATTAATTATATCGAGCGGATTCTTAACAAATTTGTCCGCCATTTGAGAAATATGAAGAAGGCCGTCCTGCTTTACGCCTATATCTACAAACGCTCCGAAATCTACCACATTCCTCACCGTCCCTTTAAGTTTCATTCCTTCTTTTAAGTCTTCTATTTTTAGTACATCACTTCTTAATACCGGCTTAGGGATATCTTCTCGCGGGTCTCTTCCCGGCTTTTTCAAATTTTCGATTATATCAATTAAAGTCGGTTCCCCGATTCCTATTTCTTCCGCTAATTTTTGGGTACCTTTTTGTTTAACAATTAACGAAATCATGGAACCGGAATCCTTTATCTTTGCTGCGGATAAATTTATTTTTTCCAAAAGCTTCTCCGTTGCGGGATAAGATTCGGGATGAATAAAAGTATTATCAAGAGGATTTTCACCGTCACGAATTCTTAAAAACCCTGCACTTTGCTCGAACGCTTTTTCTCCAAGACCGGTAACATCTTTTAATTCATTCCTTTGATTAAATCTTCCGGCTTTTTCTCTTTGCTTAACAATGTTTTCCGCAATTCTTTTGTTTAAGCCTGAAACATAAGTTAAAAGAGATGCCGAAGCCGTATTTACATCAACACCAACATAGTTAACACAGCTTTCAACTACATCATCCAATTTCTTCACTAAAAGTTTCTGATCAACATCATGCTGATACAAACCGACTCCGATGGATTTGGGATCGATTTTTACAAGCTCTGCAAGCGGGTCAAGCAGTCTTCTCCCGATTGAGATGTTACCCCGCTGGCTTGCTTCAAGATCGGGAAATTCTTTTTTAGCAACCGCAGATGCCGAATAAACCGAAGCTCCCGCTTCATTAACGATAATATAATGACATTTTAAATTGTACTTTTTAATTAAATCTGTGATGAAAAATTCCGTCTCACGGCTTGCAGTTCCGTTTCCTATTGCAATTACTTCTACTTTATATTTTTCAATTAATTTAGCCACAAG
>CAZHBJ010000140.1:0-8902 GCA_964530445.1 uncultured Ignavibacteriaceae bacterium | reverse complement strand
TTTTTAAGGTTACTAATATAAAAATAGTTTCTCTTTAGACAAAGTAAAAAATACATGCTTTTATGCCGAATTTTTTAATTATTAAATATTTAATAGGCTCTAAATGAATGATATTAAAGAATTTAAATTATTTGCAAAACATCTCGCCGAAATAAGCGGCAATATTATAAAGAATTATTTCCGTACTCAAATAAAAATTGATTCCAAGGCAGATGATTCTCCCGTAACTATAGCAGATAAAAAAGCAGAAGAAACAATGCGTGAAGAAATTATGAAGCAGTTCCCGGACCACGGAATTTTGGGCGAGGAATTCGGCGAGCATAATTCTTCTTCAAACTATAAATGGATTCTCGATCCGATTGACGGTACAAAAAGTTTTATCTGCGGTACGGTAACCTTCGGGACTTTGATTGCGTTAGTTAAAGATGGTGAACCTATTCTTGGTGTAATCAATCAGCCGATTCTTAAAGAATTTCTCTTAGGCGATAATAATTCAGCAGAATTAAATGATCAGAAAGTAAAAGTAAGACAGTGCAAAGACCTTTCTGATGCAGTGTTATTAACTACTGATTATCTTGATATAAAAAAATATCAAAATGGAAATAAGTTTGATGAACTTACGGGTAAGGTTAAGCTTTATCGTAACTGGGGTGACTGTTTCGGCTATTATCTTCTGGCTACCGGATTTGCAGATATAATGGTTGATCCTATAATGAATATTTGGGACACGATAGCTTTAATTCCCGTTATTAAAGGCGCCGGCGGAGTCATTACCGATTATCAAGGTAATGATGCCGTAAAAGGAGACAGTGTTATTGCAGCTTCACCTGGGATACATAAAAAAGTTATTCAAATTCTGAACTGAAAAAATTATCATTCAGATTATTGTTATTAATTATGAAAAAATCTTTAATTATAGTTTTCTCACTTCTATTAATTCTATCTGCAAAGTTAAGATCTCAAACATATCTTGAAAATTATACCTCATATAAAATTGAAGGGAAGGCAATCCAAATTTTTGCAGATACGGAATCAGTCAGATTTATGTTTTACAAGCCGGATATTGTTAGGGTGGACTTTTTACCATCTCCGTCTGTACAATTTGATTCATCTCTCGTTATAATTAGAGATACTAGTACTTCAGTTAATATTAGTTTTACTGAAAATGATTCAGCACTATTAATTTCATCCTCAGATCTTAAAATTGTCTGCCGGAAATATCCATTAAGAATTTCTTATTATGATTCTCAAGGGAAGCTTTTATTATCAGAACCGGAAGCCGGCGGCATAAGTTTTAATCAAAACCAGCGTATAATTAATTTTAAAATTAATTCCGGCGATCATTTTTATGGAACCGGTGAAAGAGGAACAAGTCTGGATAAAAAAGGATTGTCGTTCAATAGTTTTAATACTCAAATCGGCGGATACTCAACTCCTTTACCTACTATGAATATCAATATACCCTTTGTAACCACAACAAATGGTTATGGAATTTATTTTGACGATACATATCCCGCTAGCTTTGATATTGGAAAAACCAATCCATCAACATTTACATATACGGTAAACGGAGGTGAGATTTCTTATTATTTAATTGTCTCACCGACTATTCCCGGCCAGCTTGAAAAATATACCTGGCTTACAGGCAGACAGCCGCTGCCGCCAAGGTGGGCTTTTGGTTATATCCAATCAAAATACGGATATAGAAATGAAACCGATGCTGAAAATATGATTCAAACTATGAGACAAAATCAAATTCCCTGCGATGCAATTGTGCTTGATCTTTATTGGTACAATAACATGGGCGATCTTTCCTGGAATCAATCAGCCTGGCCTAATCCATATCAAATGATGGATAATTTTTTATCTGAGGGTATAAAAACAATTCTTATTACAGAGCCTTATTTTACGCAATCATCAACCAATTTCTCTGCTGGAAATGCTAATGGATATTTCGCAAAAGATGGAAGCGGAAATACATATCAAATAAGCAATTGGTGGTCGTGCGGCTGTAATGCAGCTTTAATTGATATTACAAATCCGGAAGCACAAAATTGGTTTTGGAACAAATATGAATCATTTATGGGTACTGAAGCTGCAGGTTTGTGGACTGATCTTGGAGAGCCGGAAACAGATTTTTCCGGAATGAAATTTTATCTCGGCAGCAGGGATAAAGTTCATAATATTTATGATTTGCTTTGGGCGAAAACTATTTTTAATGGCTACAATAAATTTAGACCGAATCAAAGAATTTTTAATTTGACAAGATCGGGATATGCAGGTATACAAAGATATGGAGTTATTCCATGGTCAGGCGATGTTTCCAAAACTTTCGGCGGATTAGCTGTTCAACTTCCAATGCTTTTAAATATGGGAATGTCGGGATTGGCATATCATAATTCAGATATAGGCGGATTCTGCTGCGGTACTCCAACGGACGAATTATATGTAAGATGGATGGAGTATGGAACTTTCTGTCCTATTACGCGCGCACATGGAGTAGACACAGACCATGGAACAGAGCCCTATACATATTCTCCTGAAGCAGAGCAAATCTGCAAGAACTATATTCAGCTTCGTTACAGGCTTCTTCCTTATATCTATACAATGGCATATCAAAACTATTTAACCGGAATGCCGCTAGCACGGCCTCTTTTCTTTGATTATCCAAATGATAATAGTCTTACTAATGAAAGTTCGTCATACTTGTGGGGGAATGATTTTCTTGTTTCACCGGTTGTTCTGTCAGGACAGACAACCAAGTCTATCTATTTGCCGGATGGAAATTGGATTTACTACTGGAATGATCAAACATATCAAGGTGGTCAAAGCGTTACAATCTCAACACCGCTTAATATTTTGCCTCTTTTTGTAAAAGAGGGAAGTATTATTCCAATGCAGCCTGTAATGTATTATACAGATGAATTTTCGATGGATACTTTATTTCTTGATATTTATCCTTCAACTACTAAGGAAGCAGAATTTTCTTTGTATGAAGACGATGGTAAAACACTCGATTATCAAACCGGCAGTTATGGTACAACTGATTTTTCAGCTCAAGTAACTCAATCTGCATCAAACTTTAATATCCTTGTAAATATTGAAAATTCAGTCGGGACATATAATGGAAAAGTTATGAATAGAACTTATGTGGCAGTTATTCATAAAATAAAAAATAATCCATCAATTGTATATACAAACGGACTTGCAATACCTGAAGAGCAATCCTATTCATTATTAAGATCTTCTTTACAAGGGTACTTCTTTGACCAGGCAGAAAATAAATTATACGTACAGGTATCTGCTTCGACCGACAGCAGCTACCGGATATCGATTAACAATATTATCTTAAATAATAGTGGTTTGAAAAATTCGATACCATCATCTTTTGCTTTGGAACAAAATTATCCAAATCCCTTCAATCCTACTACAACAATCAAGTATGATTTAAAAACCGGCGGAAAAGTTTCATTAAAAGTTTTTGATTTATTGGGAAGAGAAGTAGCCGCTTTGGTTAATCAATATCAAAATGCAGGCTACTATAGTACGGAATTTAGCGGGAAAAATCTTTCGAGCGGGATTTATTTTTATAAGCTTACCGTCGGTTACAATGAAAGCGGATCTAGCAGAATTTATACTGAAAGTAAAAAGTTTATCTTGTTAAAATAAAATTAAAAATTTGCTAATAAAAAAATTAGTATTGTAATAAATGCACTTACCGGAGCCCAGATTTTATATTTTTTAGAATTGAAAATTAATATTAATGCGGCTATCCATAAAACAAAAAGAAGAACAGGTCCGTTTGTGAATAGATCCGAAATAGGCAGAATTTTTGTCCCGCCGATAGCTCCGAGCTCACATCCTTTTTTTACCGTACTAAAAATTAGTGTGAAAGAAAAAAATGATATCAATGTAAAAATTGTATACATTTTTATTCGCGGCTTATCTTTGAACACCTCAAACCCGGTTCTAACTGCTAATAAAATCCCTGCAAACAAAGTAATATAATAAAACGCCATTATTGGCGGGGGAACATGTCCTAGAAATTGAATATGAGCAATTTCAGTTTGGGGAACCAGAAAGGTTTTACCATGATCGTTTAGCGTTACCCTATATTCGACTTTACTAAGCGGCGGGTGTGCAGGAATTTCTGCATAAAGAGCCTGTCCTTTAGGTTTCATTTGAATCGTTTGCCACTCATTATTTCCTTTTGTATCACGCCATTTTAACTCGCCTTTAAGACTGTCAAAATCAGCTACTATCCAAACGGGATAACCTCCTTTACCTCTAAATACTTTATCAAAGCTGAATGAGGCATATCCTGAAACGACGGTAATGGTTCCGTTTACAGGGTAATAAGGAGATTTTATACTTTGTGCATAGCCCGCCAAAAGTGTAATAATGGCTGCGGCTGTCCATAAGATAATCGATTGCTTCATTTGTGTCCCGAACTAATAATGAATGGTGAAATAAAAATATCCGGCTAAGGAGAAAAATTGTTGTTTCAAAGTTAGTTAAAATTTTTATTAATCACTTTACTCAAGTTTTCAATTCTAATATTTAACACTTTTAGAGTTAATGTGGAAATAATAGTCAATAAGTGTTGCTGGAATTTATATAAGCAATTTGATTATATAAACTTACAGGAACAAAACTCATTGATAGTTGAGAATGATGAAAAAAACTTATTCAAAATAAAGTTCTAGAATCTTCAAATAATAATAGACCGCTTAATTAAAGTATCAAATTGAAACTATGATATCACAAAGTTTAATTATTTTTAATGTGATTATTGTCCCTCCATATCTATTTAATTAATTTTAGTTTTATCCCCACAAAATTAAATAGTAAAAGTAGTTATGGGAAAAAAATTCAAAGTATTTGATACCCCCGGAAAATTGGCTGAAAACTTGGCAAATCAATTTATAGATGCAGTCACTAGCAGCAAGAACAATTTTTATATTGCTATTTCCGGCGGCAGTACACCTGTTACTTTCTTTAATAGATTAGCTGCAAAACCCTTTAGTAGCGAAATTGAATGGACTAAGGTACACTTTTTTTGGTGCGATGAAAGATGTGTGCCTCCCGAAAATACAGACAGCAATTACGGAATGACAAAGATAAATTTATTTGATAAAATTAAAATTCCACAGGATAACATTCATCGAATTAAAGGAGAATCCGATCCTAATCAGGAAACCGTACGTTATGTAAATGAAATTGAAAATAATGTTTGCAACGATGAAAATTCGTTACCACGGTTCGATTGGGTTTTCCTAGGTATGGGCGAAGACGGGCATACTGCTTCTTTATTCCCGAATAAAAATTTATTATTCATATTTTCTAATATTGCCGGAGTTGCCCAACACCCGCAATCAGGTCAAAAACGTGTATCGCTTACTTTTGATGTTCTAAATAACGCAAAGCATATTACATTTGTTGTAACCGGAAAAGACAAATCAAAAATACTTTACGAGATTATAAACGAACTCCCCGCCGGTAAAAATTATCCTTCTGCCAAGATCAAACCTCTTAACGGAAATATGGATTGGTTAATAGATAAAGAAGCCGCATTTTATTTATTATAAATTTATTCACATATTTACTGTTGTTTATAACAAAATTTATATTTCTATTATAAGTATTTGTAATTCTACCAAATGTTAAGTAATCCAAAATTATATGAGATAAATACAAGAGTCTGGATAAAAAAATTTGGAAAGGGAATTTCGTTATCCAATATACCCGAAAGTGTATTTGAAGATTTAGCCGATAAAGGCATCGATATTGTTTGGACAATGGGCATTTGGAAAACATGTACTAGCCTAATAGAAAGCTGCTGCTTTTCCGTGGATCTGGTTTCATCCTATGCCCGAAGTTTATCCGATTGGAAAAAGGAGGATGTAATCGGCTCACCATTTTCAATTGATGTTTATGAAGTCAGCCCGCAATTTGGTAATATGGAAGACCTTAAGAATTTCAGGGAGAAACTAAATAAATACGGCATTAAATTATTTTTGGATTTTGTTCCCAACCATTTCGGAGCAGCAACAAGATTATTGAAAACAAATCCCGATGTGTTTTTAAAAGGCGATGCAGAACTTTTAACCAAAGATCCGTTTACGTTTTTTTGTACCGATTCTAATTCCGAAAATATTTTTGCTCACGGAAGAGATCCGCTTTTCCCTGCATGGACTGACACGGTACAGGTTAACTACTTTTGCCAAACCGCCCGCGATTTTATGGTTGACATTCTTCTTAAATTAACCGAATTGTGCGATGGTGTAAGATGCGATATGGCCATGCTGCAATTAAATAATGTTTTTCAAAATACATGGCTCGGAGTTTTAAATAAAAAGGCATTCAAAAAACCTAAAGAGGAATTCTGGGAATACGCAATTAAAAAAGTAAAAGAAAAATCTCCGGATTTTATTTTTTTAGCAGAAGCCTATTGGGACCTTGAATGGAATTTACAGCAGCTTGGTTTTGATTATACATATGATAAAAGACTTACCGACCGTTTGGGCGCCGGAGATGTAGACAGCGTGAAAGCCCATTTGCGTGCAGAAAAAGAATTTCAAGTGAAATCGACAAGGTTTTTGGAAAATCATGATGAAACAAGAGCAGTTACAAAATTCGGAAAGAAGCATACTTATGCCGCCGCCGTTTTAATGAGTACTCTACAAGGTATGAAACTTTATTATGACGGGCAATTTGAAGGTAAAAAAATTAAACTTCCTGTCCAATTGGGAAGAGAACCGGAAGAGAAAGTATCCGAATCATTAAAAGAATATTATAATACGGTTCTTAAGATTACAAAATCGGAAATATTTAAAGAAGGCGATTGGCTGATGATTGATCCTCTGCCTATTTCCGAGAACAACGATACATTTGAAAAAATATTTGCCTGGCAGTGGAAGTTGGGAGACGAGCTTAGAATAGTTGTAATTAATTATTCTTCTTCAACTTCACTTTGCAGAATTAGAGTTGAGTTTAAAACCGCCGAAAAAGAAATTAAATTAATTGATCTGTTGTCAAATGAGGAGTATACAAGATCAGTTAATGAAATTAAAAACTCGGGTTTATTCATTGAACTGAAAAGCTATCACAGTCATATTTTTGCCATTAAGGATATCTAAATAAAACACTGCTCCAATTTTATTTCCTTTTTTATCATAAATTATTCTCATCAAATTTTTAAATCCTATATTTGAATATGAAATCTATTATGATTATACCTGCTTATAATGAAGAACAATCAATAGGAAAAGTTATTACTTCGGTACCGATAAATTTAATTTCGGAAATTGTTGTAATTAATAATAATTCTTCCGATAATACGGTTAATGCTGCAAGAAATGCCGGTGCAACCGTTCTTAATGAAACAGTGCAGGGATATGGTGCTTCATGTTTAACAGGAATAGATTATGTTAGAAAAAGAAATTGTGAAATTGTTGTATTTATGGATGGAGATTATTCCGACTTTCCTGAAGAAGCTAAATTATTAATTGAGCCTATCATTAATGATAATTATGATTTTGTTATAGGAAGCAGGGTCCTTGGTAATAGAGAAAAAGGTGCTCTTCCTATACAGTCGAGGATTGGAAGTATAATCAGCAGTTTTTTGATAAAGCTTTTTTGGAATGTAAAATATACGGACCTTGGTCCTTTTAGAGCAGTTAAATTGGAAAAACTACTCGAGTTAAATATGAAGGATAAATGGTATGGATGGACGGTTGAAATGCAGATTAAAGCAGCTAAAAAAAATTTTAAGATATTGGAAGTCCCGGTTAGTTATCGTAAGCGAATTGGAAAATCTAAAGTTACAGGAACTTTAAAAGGGACTTTTATGGCAAGTTTTATTATACTTAAAACAATATTTGCACAATTATTTAAAAATTAATTTATAAATTTATAAAAACTATTTCTTGATAAATTATGGAAAATGGTTCTACTAATGCTGTCATGATTTTTGTCCGTTATCCCGAAAAAGGGAAAGTAAAAACAAGACTGGCAAAAGAGATAGGAGAGGATTCTGCGTTAAGTTTTTATACTGCTTGTGCGGAAAATACTTTTGCCGAATGTAAAAAAATAAAATCGGAAAATGTTCTTTTATATCTGTTTTACTCTGGTGCTAATGATAACTCATTAATAACTAAATGGGCGGGATTTGATTTTGTTTCCTATCCCCAAATCGGCTCTAATCTGGGGATAAGAATTAATAATGCTTTCAAGGAAGTATTTTCGCAAAAAATAGATAAGGCTGTAGTAATCGGTACGGATATTCCGGATATTAATGCCGAAGTTATCGATCAATCTTTTGAAATTTTAAATAGTGCCGATATAGTTATTGGTCCCAGTGCAGACGGCGGATATTACTTACTTGGAATGAAAAAACCTTATGACTTTTTGTTCGACAATATACAGTGGAGTACCGGATCGGTTTTCCGGGATACTATGTCCAGTGTGTTAATTCATAATTTAACTTTTTTCGTTTTACCGGAACTGATTGATATCGATACTAAAGACGACTTCATAAAATGGTCGGAACGAAATAAGCAATAATTTTATTCATGGTTATTAAATTTATTTACCTGCTTTTTCTATTTTTATTTATCAGGCACTTATAAAAGAAAATCGATTAACAGCTTAATTGCGGATTATTCCCTGTTCATCAAAAAAATCAATTATTAAAAATGATTAAACAAAAGCTAAAAGGCCGCGGGGCTCAATTAAATCCTAAAAATAGATTTGATAAGCTACATATTGAAGAACCGGAAGATGATCAAGAATATTTCGGCTGTGATGAAGGTAAAATAAAAAAAGTAAACACAACCTTTTATAAAGATGATTCAAGATCGGTTAAAGCTAAAAACGATAGTTATGATTTGGATTTTAATTA
>CAZHBJ010000139.1:0-8909 GCA_964530445.1 uncultured Ignavibacteriaceae bacterium | reverse complement strand
GAGGAAATCTGTGAAAGAAAGATTTTATAACTTATGTTATTAAAGAAAGAAGAAAATAATTTAGCAGTTACAAATAGTAATTTGAGAAACAAATATTATTTTGTTTTGATGCTTCTACCTTTATGGGTGCTGATTTATTTAAGTCTTCAAAGCATTACTAACTGGATAGTGTCCGACTTAATTAGTCTGCCCGATAATTCTCACCTGACTAATGCAATCAGCTTTTTTATTTTTGAAACGCCCAAAGTTTTATTGCTTCTTGTTTTAATAGTTTTTGTAGTGGGTATTGTCAGGTCATACTTTTCTCCGGAGCGAACGAGGAAGATTCTCGGCGGTAAAAAATTATTCGTAGGAAATGTCCTAGCAAGTATGCTTGGCATTGTAACCCCTTTTTGTTCATGCTCAGCCATTCCCTTATTTTTAGGATTTGTAGAATCCGGAGTACCATTGGGTGTAACGTTTTCATTTTTAATTGCAGCCCCGATGATTAATGAAGTAGCAGTTGTCCTTTTATTCGGGCTCTTTGGATGGAAAACGGCAATAATATATATGACCACCGGATTAATAATAGCTATGATTTCCGGTTTTACAATAGGAAAGTTAAAACTGGAAAAGTTTGTTGAATCCTGGGTGTATGAAATTAAAGCACCGAAATTGGAAGTTGAAAATAAAAAAATATTATTTTCGCAAAGAATTATTTCCGGAATTGATGAAGTTAAAGAAATAGTCGGCAAGGTTTGGGTTTATGTTGTAATCGGAATTGCCGTAGGGGCAGGAATTCATGGCTATGTGCCGGAAAATTTTATGGCCGCTTTAATGGGTAAAAGTGCATGGTGGTCGGTTCCGGCTGCAGTATTAATCGGTGTTCCAATGTATTCGAATGCAGCTGGAATTATACCCATTGTTCAAGCACTGCTGGAAAAAGGCGCCGCACTCGGAACTGTACTGGCTTTTATGATGAGCGTAATCGGGTTATCACTGCCGGAAACAATAATTTTAAAGAAAGTATTAAAGCTGCCTTTAATATTTGCTTTTATTGCTGTTGTTGCACTTGGGATAATAATAGTGGGATTTCTTTTCAATATTATATATTAAGAAGTGCTGAAACTCTTTTTGGAATTATAATCGATTTATTATATTTGCAGCGGCGATGGAGTTCGCCTTATAATCTAACTAAATGTTGGTTTCAATTGTCCAGTTTTCCCTCGGACTAATAACTCCTACACAAATAAAAATTTTCACAAATTAGGAGATGTAAACTTTGCAGAACTATATAGTTGTATTTTTAGGTGCAGGATTCGGAGGTATGATAAGATACTGGGGCTCGGCTTTTGTTTATAAATTTTTACCCGAAAATTTCCCTTACGGTACTTTATTCGTTAACTTATTAGGCAGTTTTTTAATCGGTATGTTTATGTACTACTTAAGTGATAATGAACTGATCGGTTCTGATTTAAGAATTTTCTTAACTACCGGGCTGTGCGGAGGATTAACCACATTTTCAACTTTCTCTTTTGAAACTATTAATTTATTAAAAGATAAAGAATTCCTTTTTGCCGGTATAAATGTTTTACTTAATGTTATCCTTACACTGCTTGCTTTGTTTATTGCTTACAAAATTTCTAAACTTTTAGCGGGAGTTTAAATGGAAATAAAAGGTGAGGCAAAACTGGTTCGTATTTTTGTCGGTGAATCGGATATCTGCGATCATATACCCGTTTACGAAAAGATTGTAATTGAGGCAAGAAAATTGCATCTTGCCGGGGCAACCGTATTTAAGGGATTTATGGGTTTTGGAAGAAATAGTATAATTCATACCGCAAAAATTTTAAGACTCTCCGAAGATATGCCGATGGTTATTGAAATTGTAGATGAAGAAGAAAAGATTGAAAAATTCCTTCCTATAATTCATGATATCTTTGAGAAAGCAAACTCCGGCGGGCTGGTTACAATGGAAAAGGCTGAAATTATAAAGTACGTTAGCAACAAAAAATAGGATCTAATATTTTTTACAATTCCAATCTGGTAATTACTCCGTGAAGTTTATTATATGGCAATTCGTAAAACCTAACAAACGGCGGTGTAATCTTTTTTAGGAACGCATAAAATTTTAAAAAGACTTTATTTGTAGTTATATCTTCAACTCCGTAAAAAATAACTTTTTCGTTTATTTCGTTTTCTTTAAGAATTTTCGGAATATCCAGTATTTCCATATAACCCGAGTGTATTTGGATCCCCGATAATCCCTGTGCAATATCATCTTTCATTTTTGACGAAATACCGTATGGATTATCAGTTGTAACTATTGAAACCAAAATATTCTTTTCATAAATAATATTTCCGCGAATTATGCAATGAAACATATATGGTGGAATTTCTTTTAAGCTTCTTGTGAAAAATAAAGCAGTGCCTTTAATGTTAGTTCCACGTTGATATATTTGATTATAACTCTCCAGAAAAACATCAATCGGTAATGACCTGAAGGATTTATGCATTGCACTTCCGCCTCGTGACCATAGTTGAATTATAAAATACGGAATAGCAGCAATAACAAGAGACCAAAAACCGCCATGCGGTATTTTATTGAATACTGCAATTAGAAAAAGAAAATCGACTAGAAAAACCAGCATCGCAATAAACATTCTGGCTCTCTTTTTTCTAATATTGAAAATCCAGATCATGAATGAAGAGCTTATTGTCATTGTAGCGGTCACAGCCAATCCGTATGCTGCAGCAAGGTTCTCGGATTTTTGGAATAGAAATACCATAAACAGTACGGCTATTAAGAGAATCCAATTAACGCTTCCTATATAAATTTGAGACTTCAAATGAGTAGATGTATATTTTATTTTCATCAAAGGGAATACACGTGTTGTTATACCCTGATAAACCAAAGACATTACCGCGCTTATCATTGCTTGCGATGCAATTATGGTTGCAAATAAAGTTAATATAAGAAAAGGAATATATAAAAAGTGAGACATTGTCTTGAACATCGTAAACAAAACCGCATCCTTAACATGATGGGTTATCATGAAGGCGCCCTGTCCAAGATAATTTATAACCAAAGCAAAAAATACAAAATACCATGCGTGGCGTATAGGTTGACTCCCAAGATGACCCATATCGGCATAAAGTGCTTCGCCTCCGGTTGCACAAAGAATTACTTCACTTAAAACAAAAAAGCCGGAGATGCCGTTGTGCAGCATAAATTCTACGGCGTAATGCGGGCTAATTGCCGCTAAAATTCCCGGAGCTTGAAAAATAAAATATACACCTGAAATGAATAATGAAGAGAACCAGATAATCATTATCGGACCGAAAGTGAATGATACTTTATCGGTTCCTTTATATTGAAATGCAAATAATATAATAGTAATTACACACGTTATTAAAATTATCGTGATAAGAGGAATATGACCTATACCTGGTATCAAATCAAGTCCCTCTACAGCAGAGAGAATACTTATAGCCGGCGTAATAACACCATCGCCCATTAAAAGAGAAACGCCTAAGAATCCTAAAAATGCTGCAAATGCGGCTTTCCTTCCGGTTTTAACACTGCTTGTTAAAATCTCTTTTAATACAATTATTCCTCCTTCGCCTTTTATACTCAAGCTCATTGCAAGCCACGCATATTCAATGGATACCAGCATTATTAAAGACCAAAAAATCAGCGATAATACACCCATAAGGTTTTCTTGGGTCGGAGCCGTTAGGGTAAATATTACAGTTAGTGTGTATATAGGGCTTGTACCGATGTCCCCGAATACAAGACCCATAGCCTGCATTACTTCTTTAAAGGAAGAAAAATTATTTTTTTTCTGCATTGTCGGTTTAAAATAATTTGAATTCTAATTTTGTTTTATCAATATGCTATGAATAAATTCCTAATTTTATTTTTAATGTAAATAAAAACTTAAAGAAAAAAGTTTTATAATTCATTTTAAGAACTATTGTAATTTCAGAATTAATCCAGCACTATCATTATTTAATAAATTTAATAATAATTTTATTAAGATTACTATTGAAATTTATATTTATAATATTATGATAATTGAATTTCACTCCGAAATTTCTTTCTTTTTCCAGGCTATTTTTACCATAATAAATAAACCTATCATCAATACTACCATCAAAGCGCGTGAACCCCAGATGTATGGAATATTTTGTTCGGGAACGCCTTTAAGCAGAAAAGTAGGAATTGCATCCTGTACAAGCCACCAAAGCATTACGACAGCAAGAATCAAAGGAGTAACAAACTTCATAAGATAATAAAATACACGCGGAATTTTGATGTCGCCTCCTCTATTCATTTCTTCCCAAGCTTTATCTGCACCGAATACCCACATAAATAAAATTGTTTCGATTAAAGCAAACAAAACTAAACCGAAAGTTCCTGCCCAATAATCCATTTCATCTAAGAATCCGTATTTTAAGAAAAAGATGACGAATTGAACAGAAATAAGGACGATTACTGCTAAAATTGCTGTTGCTTTTTCGCGCGACATTTTAAATTCATCTTCGAGAAAAGCAATTATCGGCTGACCCATGGCTACGGAAGAAGTAATTCCGGCGAAAAATAACAACAAGAACCAGATGAATCCGAAAAATTCACCAAATGGAATCTGATGAAAGATTAATGGCATCGAAACAAATCCCAAATCAAAAGCGCCTGCTTTAGCAATTTGTGTTGTCATTGCAATTCCAAAAAATGCAATTGCAGCAGGGATAGCAATTGAACCGCCCATTATAACTTCAACAAATTCATTTGTAGCAGCTGTACTTATACCCGAAAGAGCTATATCATCATTAGCCTTTAAGTAACTGGCATAGGCTTGTATTGTTCCCATTCCTACGGAGAGAGTGAAAAATATCTGCCCTGCGGCGGCAAGCCAGACGTTCGGATTTCCCAATGCATGGAAATTAGGATTCCAAATAAATGCAATTCCGTTTGCAATTGAGTTTTGAGGAACACTTGGATTTGGAGTTCCTAATGTTAATACTCTAACTGTTAAAATTATTCCGAATAAGAAGAGCATCGGCATTGCAACCTTAGCCAACTTCTCAATTCCTTTAGAAATACCTTTATATAGAACCCAGAAGTTTAGACTAAAAGTAATCAGCATGAAAATATAAGCCGGCCATAAAGTTGTAAAATGATCACCGGTAACTTTTCCCTGGAAGCTGTATAAGAATGTCCGCATTGCAGCGTAATTGGATTCATTAAAATAAGATTTCGTTATTGAGAAAAAGCTGTATCCTAAAGTCCATGATTCGATGTATGTATAATAAAT
This sequence comes from uncultured Ignavibacteriaceae bacterium, assembly GCA_964530445.1. GTDB lineage: Bacteria > Bacteroidota > Ignavibacteria > Ignavibacteriales > Ignavibacteriaceae > FEN-1297. Next base: position 3,612 of record CAZHBJ010000139.1, on the reverse strand, counting down.
TAAAATAACCATTGAAATAAATAAACCAAGGGTACCGAAATATTTAGCGGCTTTGTTTTTCCATAAAACATCGAACATGCCAGGCGCGCTGCCATGATTATACTTTCCGCCGTTTCTGCCTATCCCCCATTCTATCCACATCAAAGGAATACCCAAAACAAGAAAGAAAATAAAATATGGAATCATAAAAGCGCCGCCGCCGTTTTCTGCTGCCTGAACCGGGAATCTTAAAAAGTTTCCCAGGCCAACAGCGTTGCCGGCAACAGCGAGAATTAAACCTATTTTACTACCCCATTGTTCTCTTTCATTTTGTTGGGCCATATTTTCTCCTTTGAATCAGTTTACTTTTAATTAATTTATATTTTGGTATGCGAGAAATATTATTTGCCTATACTAAATTGAAAAAATTTTAGCCAGGGAACATATAATGTTATTCTATATTCCCCAATTTAATCAAACGAATGAAATAAATATAAAATTTATTTATTAAAATGGAAAAACTTGTCAAATATTAATACCAAATTCAATCTATGTGATAAATATCAATTAATTAAATATTTATATCAATTGTAACTTCAAATTTATTTTTTCAAAATAAATTCAAACAAGATTTTTTGTTATAGTTTAAGTCCATACACTAAAACTTTAATATTCATTCATAATCTTATGAATATGGTAATAATTAGAAATATTTAGTTGAGTTTAAATTTTATAATTACCAATTTGGAACCCGGAATCCTAAATTTCCTTTATACTAAAAATATATATGAGGTCCTATGCCGAATCCTGGGAAAAAAACAGAATTAGTTAGAGGACTGGGGGTAACTGCGGCAGTAATGATAGTTGCCGGTTCAATGATAGGTTCTGGAATCTTTAGAAAACCGGCGACAATGGCCGGACAATTATTATCACCCGAACTATTGCTAATAGCCTGGATTGTTGCCGGTGTAATTACTTTTATAGGCGCATTAACAAATGCCGAAATTGCGGGAATGATCGACGCAACCGGCGGTCAATATGTTTATTTCAAAAAGATGTATGGAGAAACTACAGCTTTCTTTTACGGCTGGTCAATTCTTGCAGTAATTCAAACCGGAAGTCAGGCTGCAATTGCCTATGTATTTGCCGAATATTTGGGTTATTTCTTTAAATATCCTCAATTCTCGCATGCCGTTCAGAACTTTTATATTTATATTCCTGTTATCGGCAAAATTTATCCTCTGTTAAACTTCGGAACAAAAGCAGTTGCAATTATATGTATACTATTTTTAACCGGCGTAAATTATTTCGGGGTTATATTCGGCGGGGTTGTTCAAACGATTATGACTTCTATAAAAATCGCTTCTATTATTATTCTAGCCGTTCTTTTATTTATTGTAGGAAGCGGGAGCATGTCAAATATTTACACAAATTTTTCAATACCTTCAAATGTTTCCAGTAATTTGATCGTTATATTTGGTCTAGCTTTAGCAGGTGCTTTTTGGGCATACGACGGGTGGAACAATGTTACTTTTGTTGCCGGAGAAATAAAGAAGCCTCAACAGAATGTTCCAAGAGCATTATTATTCGGAACTCTGATTGTAATGGCGGTTTATGTTTTAATTAACGCGGCTTTTTTATATGTGCTTCCGGTAAATATTATGGCTAAATCGCCTCTTGTTGCAGCATCTGCTGCACAGGTAATTTTCGGAACAAGCGGTGCCGCTATAATTTCTATTGCAGTAATTATCTCAACTTTCGGTGCTCTTAACGGAAGCATACTTTCCACCGCAAGAGTTCAATTTGCTATGGCAAGAGACAATTTATTTTTTAAAAGCATAGGAAAAATTCATCCTAAGTTTGCAACGCCTCATGTTTCGTTGCTTGTACAAGGAGTATGGGCATGTGTGCTTGTAATGTCCGGTACTTTTGATACAATTACCGACTATGTTATTTTTGCAGCGTGGTTATTTTATGCGCTCGGCGCTTTCGGAGTTTTTGTTTTAAGGAAAAAAATGCCGGATACTCCTCGACCTTATAAAGTCTGGGGATATCCGGTTATACCGGCAATCTTTGTAATCTTTTCATTTTTATTTTTGCTAAACACTGTTATTTCCAATACAAGTGAAGCAGCGATGGGGTTGTTATTAATTTTATTGGGCTTGCCGATTTATTTTTATTGGAAATTTAAATCAAAAAAATCCGAAGCGTGATTTTGAATTATAAATATTTAAAAATGTCACTTTAAAATGAAAACAAAACGATTTGTAATAATTGATGCGATGGCGATATTGTACAAAGCATATTTCGCTTTTATAAACCGCCCTCTTGTTACCACAAAAGGAGAACCGACCTCGGCAGTTTACGGATTCTTAACGCAATTGCTAAAAATATTGGAAGATCACAAGCCCGATTATTTAGCTGTTGCATTCGATTCAAAAGAAAAAACTTTTCGCCACGAAAAATATGAGAAATATAAATCATCCCGGGAAGCAATGCCGGAAGACATGATTCCACAGCTTGCAAGAATAAAACAAATCGTCGAAACACTTAATATTCCGATTTATATTCTTCCTAAATATGAAGCCGATGATATAATTGGAACTGCAGTTAAATTAGCAGAAAAAAGAGGATTGGAATCATTTGTAATTACTCCTGATAAAGACTATAACCAGCTTGTTACGGAAAAAGTAAAAATTATTCATCCGGGAAAAACAACGGATGAGATAGTTATTTATGATGTAAATAAGGTAAAAGAAGAATTCGGATTTGAACCTCTTCAAATGATCGATTATTTAGCATTGATCGGTGATAAATCCGATGATATTCCCGGCGTTGCGGGCATTGGGCCTAAGACCGCAATTCCTTTAATTCAAAAATATGGTTCGGTTGAAAATATTTATAAACATATTGAGGAAATAGAAAAAGCCGGAACCAAAACCAAATTAATTAACGATAAAGATAATGCCATCCTGTCAAAGGATCTGGCTACGATTCATTGCGCAGTTCCTCTGAAATTCGATTTTGAAGAGGCAAAATTCAGTCAGCCTGATTTTGATAAATTGAGAGGTATTTTCATTGATCTCGAATTTAAATCCCTTTACAGCAGGCTGCTGACTGTTTACGGGAACGGCAAAAATGAAATTAAAGATGAAGAGTTTCAGTCTAATGAAGTGGAAACATATGACAAGAATAAAGCAGGATATAAACTAATATTAAATATTAAAGATGCTAAGGCTCTTGCAGAAAAATTGAAGAAGAAGGATTTATTCGTGTTCGATACGGAGACAGACGGTTTGGATTATTTTACATTGGTTATGGCGGGTGCTTCATTTGCTACTAAATCCGGTGAAGGATATTTTATTGCGCTTAATCCCCCCCAAAAAGACAATGAATTATTTTCAAAACAAGTATCCGGCCGGTTGGATTTTGAAGATTTTGTAAAAATCTTTAAACCGGTTTTTGAAAATAAGAAGATTAAAAAAGTCTGCCAGAACGGTAAATTCGATATTGCGGTTTTAAGAAGCCATGGAATAAATGTAGAAAATTTTTATTTCGATACTATGCTCGCAAGCTATATTTTAGACCCGGATCAAAAGCACGGTATGGATGAACTTTCGCAAAAATATTTAA
>CAZHBJ010000138.1:0-8998 GCA_964530445.1 uncultured Ignavibacteriaceae bacterium | reverse complement strand
AACTGTACCTACTGCGAAAATTACAGCAACCAATAAGACTAAGAATATCGGAATATATTGTTCTATCATAATTACTTGTCTCTATTTTTAACATGCAAAACTATTTAAAAATTGACTTATAGTCAATTTTGGAAACAGCTTCTGTGCTTTAGTTTGTTTTGTCATGATTTTTAATTCTTATTTAGAGATAACCAAGCAACAGCTCTATTTCAAGGCATTTTTATGTTTTTGTTTTTTTCTGTGATATGGATATAAATATTCTTTTTACATAACGAATTTTTATTCACAAAAAGATTAAACTTTATAAAAATTTTTTCATTATTTTCCAAATTAAAATTAATCACAATGCGGGAGAAATCATGCAAATTCAATTTGTAGGAGCCGATCGTACCGTTACAGGCTCAATGCACCATTTAATTATTAATGGGAAAAATTATCTGCTAGATTGCGGTCTTTATCAAGGTAAAAGAAAGGAAGCTTTCGAAATAAATAGAAACTTTACCTTATTTAAACCTTCAGATATTGATGCGGTTATACTTTCCCATGCACACATAGATCATTTGGGAAATATTCCGACATTGGTAAAACACGGATTTAACGGACCGATATACTGCACTTCGGCTACCAAGGATTTAGCAGTAGTAATGCTTAGAGACAGCGCACATATACAAGAAAAAGATGTTGAGTATGTAAATAAAAGAAGAGCAAAAAAAGGCAAAAAACTTTTTGAACCGTTGTACACAACAGAAGACGCAGAAAAAGTTTTTCCCTTACTAAATGAAAAAAAATATCATGAAGAATTTGAAATTGATCATGGAATAAAAGTACAGTTCTTTGATGCAGGTCATATTTTAGGCTCTGCAATTTCGCTGTTAAAAATTCAAGAAAACGGAAGAGCAATTCAATTGGGATTTTCAGGAGACCTGGGAAGGACAAATTATCCTATACTAAAAGATCCCGAAAAAATACCGGACGTAGATTATTTTATTTGTGAAAGTACATACGGCGGCCGCCTGCATGATCATGTTGAAGGTACAAATGCAAAATTAGCTGCAGTTCTTAATAAAGCAGCACAAAGAAAAGGTAAAATTATTATTCCTGCTTTCAGTCTCGAAAGGACACAGGAAATAGTTTATTCATTCCATAAAATATTTGAAAATAATTCCGCACCTAGAATCCCGATATATGTCGACAGCCCCCTTTCGGTAAATGCAACCGCGGTTTTTAGAAATCACCCGGAATGTTTTGATAAAGAGACACACAATTTTATGTTAAAGTATGATGATCCGTTCGGCTTTAATAAACTTACATATATTACCGACGTAGAAGATTCAAAAGCTCTTAACGGTAAAGAAGGTCCAATGGTTATAATTTCGGCCTCGGGTATGGCGGAAACAGGACGTATTCTTCATCACCTTGCAAACAATATTGAAAACGAAAGAAATATTATTTTAATGGTTGGCTATTGTGCGGAAAATACTTTGGGAAGGAAATTAATTGAAAAGGAAACGGTTGTTAAGATTCACGGAGAAGAATACAATGTGAAAGCAGAAGTTATAGTTATGAATTCCTTGAGCGCACATGCAGATTCCAATGAACTTACGGATTATTGTTCAAAATTCGATAAGGACAAAATGAAAGATATTTTTCTTGTCCACGGAGATTTTGACCAACAACAAAAATTTGCAGAAAAATTAAAATCATCCGGTTTCCAAAATATAAAAATTCCTTCCAGCGGCGACGTGTTCGAGTTATAGAATTTTTTATTTTAATTATACTATTGTGATGGAAAAGAAAAATTATCTTTTGAAAACAGAGGAAAGACATAACCGAACAATAGTTTTACTTTTAATTTTATTAATTATAACTTTTTCAGGGTGCGACCGTATTGTTAATACCAATCAATCCGGCAGCGGAATTCCTCCGGCTGTTCCAACCGGATTGCGGGTAGCTTATGCAACAGACGGCGAAGCAGCATTAGTTTGGCGAAGTAATTCGGAGGCTGACCTGCAGGGCTATAATATTTACAGAAGTACAGATAGTACAAACTTTATATTAGCCGGCAGCACCAGCGATAATTATTATTATGATGACTCTCTTCAATACAATGAAACTTATTACTACAAAATTACCGCTACGGATATCTGGAATGACGAAAGCCTTCCCACAAAAATTGTTTCGGCAAAACCTATAAACCGGTATGCACCAAGCATACCGGCCGGTTTATCAATTAATGCAAGAAATTATCAAGACAGCATTTCTATATATCTATCATGGAACCCTAACTACGAAAGCGACATTGCAGGTTTTAATATTTATAGAAGTAAGGAAAGGAATTTTAATGCGGACAGTACAACATTAATTCATTTTACAAGCGATATTAATTATACCGATACTCTTAATCTTTCGCTTTACCAAGAATATTATTATAAAATAAAAGCCGTTGATAAAGGCGGATTAATCAGCGGTGCAAGCTATGAAGTCAGCGATGAAATTTTAGGCATTCCTAAGATTATTTTTCCCGCAAACAATTCAACTGTTAATTATTTCAATTACTTTTTAATAAAAAGTGTAAGTGTTCCGGCAAATTATAAAATTGTTGTTCAAGACAACATGTTTTACGGCGAAGTGTGGAGCGATGACTTTACTTCTTCAATTATTGACGACACCGTGGCCGTTAATTTTAACGCATCATATATCAATACATATGTACCTTATTACTGTCGCATTATGACTTTTACAAACGGAAGTAATGAGCCGAACAGTGTTTCCCCGCTTTATAAATTCATCATAAAACAGTAGATTTGAATAAAAGCAATATTTTATAAATTGATTCTATAACTAAATTATCAAATACCTTTTGGTAAAATTATACCGGGATTTTGAAAAAAGATTTATCATTTAAAATTTTATATATAATTATCATCGTATTGATGATTACGAAACATTTAAAAGCTCAAGATATTCTTGACAGTCTTAATTATATCCAAAATCCGGTACCTTTAAGTATACTCTCAAATAATTTCAACAAACAATTAAACACATTTAACCTTCACTCAATATTAGATATTAATCAAAAATTTGATAGGGTAAAACTTAACCTGATGGAGAACTACAACTCCACTTTTATAAGATCCGCAGATAGAAGCAGCAGAGATGAACATAAATTTACCGTTTCTGGTTCTTATATTTTTAACCCGGTACTAAGCATGGGTATAGCCGCTAATAATAATATATATTCCGACAGCCGGAGTATAGGAATTAACCAGGCTTCAATTTCAAGCGCGACATTATTCGGCGAAATAAATCCTATAAATAAATTTACTATTGCGCCTTATTTCGGATATGAAAACAACAGGCAAATTGGTGAAAGCAACAACGGCTATTTGTACGGAGGCGAAGCGTTATTAAATAACTACAGTATATCCGATTTCTATATACAATCTAAGTTAAAATTTGAAAATGAAGACATATCCCCGAGAAAAAATACAATTAGATATTTGAACCTTGCAGCAGCTAATGAATTTTCGTCAGGTTTTATAAATGTTATTAATTTTCAATACTTCGAAAACAGAAAAGATTTTTATTACAAAGCCGATTCGATAACGGCAAAAGAATTCAATGTAAAAAATAATATTCAAAGCAGATTTGAAACTAATGAAGCCTTGCTGGATACATTATATTTGGCAAACTTTCTTGATTTGTTTTCACTAAATATGTTAGGCAGTGTTTCATCTCGAACAATTAATAGGAATACACGTTATCGCTCATTAGACATTGCCTCCCCTTCCATTTTCGATACTAAAATAAACGAGTTGAAATTTGAATTAGGTTCAATAATTAATTACAAATCATCTTTTTTTAACGGAACTTTAAGAATTGATTATTCCGAAAGAGGCGAAAAACATTTAACAAAAAATTTTCCGGGTGCAAACCAAATTTTTTATCAGGAAAGAGCTGATCAAGAAAGTATTAAAAATAATACTTCCAAAAGGACTTTGCTTTCTTTTCTCGGGAGTTTAAGATTCTCACAAACAGATATTTTGCAGTTCAGTCTTTTGCAAAATAAACTTACTTACGATACACCAAGTATGCAAAATTATGACGACAGGGACGAGTTGTTATCGATAGTTAGATTAAGATATACAAAATTGCTTAGTCCTTTCTTTTCGGTTTTTATTAATACCGAAGGCACTCTGAACCATATTGTTTATATTTTTTCAGAAAGAAGTTCAAATAATAACATTAACAGGATTCTTCGTTTATCATCCGGAGGAAGTTATTCCGGAAATAATTTTAGCTCTCTAAACAGCTTTGAAGTGTCGGCCAATTATACTGTTTATGATTTTGAGGATATTACACAGAATTTTAGAAGCTTTTCATTCCGTCAATTTACCGCTACGGATTCCTCAAGAGTTAAGTTATTGAAAAATATAAACCTTGTGCATATTGGATATATTAAATTATCCGAACAAGGAGATTTGAAGTGGGCTTCTTTTTCTACACATCCTACCAGGTTTTTACAGGAAGTTTACTCCCAGCCTAAATTTGTGTATAGTATTAACTCAATGACTTATTCGCTTGGCTTAAGAATATATTCGTTAAATACATATAATTATAAAGGCTTAATTAAGGTAATAGATTCAAGATATTTAAGTGTTGCACCTTTAACCGAAGTTACCATAAACTTAGATAAATTAACGTTTTACCTGTTGGGGTGGTATGAATTTATTAATATTAACAATAAAAGCTACCGTCAGCAGGCAAATTTATCAATGACGGTAAATTGGAAATTTTAAATTGATTAAACAATAATTTTTATTATTTTCCAATATAAAAATTTTAGGAGTATTTTGGCGGAAAACAATTTTTACCTCGAGATTGAAAGCGATCCGAATAACCTTATCTTGGTTGAAGAATTTGTGAATTATTTTTCAATTGAATTAAATCTTACCGAAAACAAAATTTCCGGATTACTTTTATCCATAACCGAGGCAACTACCAACGCTATTATTCATGCAAATAAAAGCGACAAAAATAAAAAAGTTAAGATCTTTGTAAACAAAGAGGATAGTAAATTAATTATTAAAATTAAGGATGAAGGCAAAGGATTCGATCCCGAGAAAGTACCGGACCCGACCGAACCTGAGAATTTGCTTAAGGATTCTGGGCGCGGCCTTTATTTAATGAAAGTTTACATGGACGATTTGAAATATAATATTACTCCTAATGGTACCGAAACAATTCTTACATTAAATCTTTAAGAGGTATCAGATTAACAGTAAAAAGCCGGATTTAATTGTACCCCCATATAAATGAAATATTAATATAATCCGTCAATCCTATAAATACATCTCCAAATTTTTATACACCTGCCTGATAAATTTTTTAATTAATTTTTATTTAAATTTAGTCCAATTATTCTAGATAATATTAACGAATTATTAAATTGGTCTTTGCATATGGGATAATTCATTCATATTTTTAAAACAATATTAGTAATAAAATTACGGGGGTCCGCATATTTTATTACCACTCATAATCTGTAAAATATATTTTAGGAGAAAAAATTATGGCTAGAAAAAAAATTGCTTTAATAGGAGGCGGCCAAATAGGTGGGGTTTTGGCTCAATTAATAGCTACTAAACAATTGGGAGACGTTGTACTTTTTGATATAGTTGAAGATATGCCGCAGGGTAAAACTTTGGATATAGGCGAAGCCGCAAGAGTTGGCGGATTTGACGCCAGTGTAAAAGGAACAAATACATACAAAGATATTGCTGGCTCGGATTTAATAATTATTACTGCCGGGCTGCCGAGAAAACCGGGAATGAGCAGAGACGATCTTTTGACTACCAATGCTAAAATTATGAAATCAGTAGCAGAAGCTGTTAAGGCAAACGCACCCAATGCTATAGTTATAATTATATCTAATCCGCTTGATGCCATGGTTACTTTATTTAAAAATGTAACCGGTTTTCCTCCTAATCGGGTTTTAGGACAAGCCGGCGTATTGGATTCTTCGAGATTTGCAACTTTTATTGCTTGGGAACTTGATGTTTCGGCAAAAGATGTTAACGCAATGGTCCTCGGAGGTCATGGTGATACCATGGTTCCTATTGTTAGATATGCAAACGTAAACGGAATTCCTGCAATGGAAATGCTTGAAAGGAAATATAAAGATAAAGCTAAAGCGGAAGAAGTTATGAAATCACTGGTTGAAAGAACCAAAAAGGCAGGCGGCGAAGTAGTTAAGCTTCTTAAAACCGGTTCGGCATTTTATTCCCCAGCAGCAGCAGCGGTTGCAATGGCACAATCAATTTTATTGGATGAAAAGAGACTGCTTCCCGCATGTGCATTTTTAAATGGAGAATTCGGTGTTAACGGATATTATGTCGGTGTTCCGGCAGTATTGGGAGCTAACGGCGTTGAAAGAGTTGTTGAATTATCTTTAAATGAAGAAGAACAGGCTGCTCTAGATAAATCTATTAGTGCAGTAAAGAATTTAGTTGAAGATATGGGTAAACTCGGTTTCTAATAAATTTCATCGGAAATATTCATAAAAAACCCTCCGTAAAAAGGAGGGTTTATAATTTTAAAATATTTTACTTCAATAAAAATTATTGAGTTACAACACTAATTATTTTTCTATCGCCTTTTTTAGTCTCAAACTTTACGGTTCCGTCAGCAATAGCAAAAAGTGTATCATCTCCGCCCTTAAGAACATTCTCACCGGGATGGAATTTTGTTCCTCTTTGTCTTACCAGAATATTACCGGCAATTACCTTTTCACCGCCAAATTTTTTTACACCTAATCTTTGAGCGTTACTGTCTCTTCCGTTCCTGGATGAACCTTGACCTTTTTTATGAGCCATTATTAATTCTCCTATTATTATCCAATCTTAGTAATTTCAATTTGTGTTAAAGACTGCCTGTGACCGTTCTTTTTCTTATACCCTGTTCTTCTTTTTTTCTTAAAAACTATTACTTTGTCGTCTTTAGTCTGCTCTAAAACTTTTGCCTTTACTTTAACACCTTCCAAATAAGGACTGCCTAATTTCGTACCGTTCTCATCGGATACTAGAAGGACATTTTTAAAAGTCACGCTTTTTTTCGGCCCTTCCTTCAACTTGGGTACATAGTATTTCGTATTCTCAGTTACTTTAAATTGTTGTCCTAAAATATCAACAACTGCAAACATTTTAACCTCAATCTTTAAAATTTAGAAAGTAAAGTTAAGAAATTGCTTCTCACAAGTCAATTATGGTAAAAATATTTTTTGTTGAATTTTCAATCGAATTAACAATATACAGGATATTTTATATCACTTTTTTAGTTTGAAAGAGAATTCCGAACCCGAATCAACAACACTGCTAACTTCAACTTTCGAGCCGTGTGCATCTACTATATGTTTTACAATTGCAAGTCCCAATCCGGTTCCTCCAACTGCTCTGGACCTAGCTTTATCAACCCTGTAAAATCTTTCAAAAATTCTGCTCAAATCTTCCTGTGAAATCCCAATGCCTGTATCCTTAACAATTACTTTTCCGAACTTCGGCTCTTCAACAACCATAACTTCAACTTTACCTTTTTCGGTATATTTTATTGAATTCTGAATTAAATTAATCATTACTTGACGCAGTCTTCCTTTATCGCCGAAAAGCTGCAGCTTTTTATTTAAAGGCACATAAATTAATTCGATGTTTTTCTCCGAAGCTAACGGGGTTAATTCTTTTACAATATTTTGAAGGTATTCATTTATATCGAAGTACCTAAAAGTCATCCCCATTTCGCCGGACTCAATCATTGAAATATCTATCAAATCATTTAAAAGCGTATTCAGGTTATTTGTATGCTGGATTGCTTTTTCCAGAAAATTTTTATTTACTTTTTTATCATTTACCGCTCCGTCCAGAAGTGTTTCAATATAACCCTGGATGGCAAATATCGGCGTACGCAATTCGTGGGATACATTAGCAAGGAATTCGGTTCTTACTCGTTGGAGCCTTTTTAAATCCTCGATATCGGCTTTTGTTTTTTCAAACATTAATTTAATATCTTCTTGAAGACTGGAAAGATTACTGCTTAGTATAATTTCTTCAGGAGCCGTATAAAAATTTTTTCTTATATTGTTAATTATCAGTTTTACCTCATTAAGTTCATAATTCCTTTTTTTTCCTATAAAATTTAAAAGTATAATACTTAATACAATAGTAAGAATGATGAGAGGAATTTCGTAGGAATAATTGTCTAGAAAGATGATAATAAGAAGAATAAAAAATAAATTGAATATTAGTAATTCAAAAAAATAAACTCGCGAAGAAAGTATATTGGATCTAAATTCACTCCACACTTTTAAACCTATATCCTACTCCTTTCACAGTTTCAATTAATTCGGAATAATTTTCAAGCTTTTCTCTTATTTTCCTAATATGTACGTCTACAGTTCTATCAACTACATAAACGTCCGTACCCCAAACATCTTTTAGCAAAGTATCGCGGCTAAATACACGTCCCGGATTATTCGCCAGGTAAAATAATACTTCAAATTCTTTTCTCGGAAATATTTTTTCATTTCCGTCAATATGAACGACGTATTGTTCCCTATCGATTAATAAAGGCCCAATTTTAATTTTTAAAGGAGCTTTTTTCTCTGTTGTTTGTGCCTCTACTTTACGCAGATTGGATTTTACTCTAGCAATTAATTTTTTGGGTGAAATCGGTTTCTGAATATAATCGCTTGCCCCTAATTCAAGACCGAGGATTTCATTTACCTCGCCCACTTTTGCAGTTAAAAATATAATCGGCGTACTTTCAAAACCGGAAGTACCTCTAATCTTCTTACAAACCTCATAACCGTCTAACTTGGGCATCATAATATCAAGGATAATTAAATCCGGTTTCTCGGAAATTTTTGATAATGCCTCTAACCCGTCAAATGCAGTTATTACTTCAAATCCTTCCGACTTAAGATTATATTGAAGGAACTCAACAATAT
>CAZHBJ010000137.1:0-9044 GCA_964530445.1 uncultured Ignavibacteriaceae bacterium | reverse complement strand
TGCAAGAATAAAAACCTTTCCTTCTATGCCTTCTTCTTTAGCCGATTCCGGATATTTTATCTTCTTTTGAATTGCTTTTATTCCGCCAATTGGTTTCGGCATTTGCTCTACGGAGACAAAAAATGTGTTCCCAGAACTTGGCAAATTACCTGATGAAAAAGACTGAGAATGCTCATTGGTTCTGTTTTTTTCTGAGTGAAAAAAATTATATTCGGCACTGCGCATATTATCCAAGAGAAAAATATTTGTATGATTATAAGTTCCATCTGAATTTTCAATAGTGTTGAAAGCAAGATCGGTTCTGTATTTGACATTCTCACCATTTCTTTTTGCCGGCTCAAACTTCCAGCCGGCTAATTTTGAAGCAATCGCTTTATCCAGCTTTTCCTTATGAGGATATATTTGAACGCTGTCTGGAATAGGAGTTTTTGTTTTGATCGGTGATAAATCTTTTATTTTGTCGATGTTTCCGTTTTCATTTATATATAATCTTAAAGAAACCAGGAATTCCACTGCAGCACCAGAGTGAGAATAATTGAGAGATTTAACAGCAGATAAGAAATCATTTTCCATCTTAGTTTTAAAATCTTTTCCGCCGTTTGCCGGAATATCGACCTCATTAGCAGGAAGATACATTGCATCAAGGTTGGGTACAATTTCTATTCCTTCTTTCTTTTGCTCACACCCTGAAAAAAAAAGCATAATAACTAGTGTAGAAATCAAAAATTTCATATTGCGCCTCATAATTTTGCTTTTATAATTATTTCATTCTTTTTATTGAAATCTGTTGTAACTTCAGCCGGAGGAAGACTATTATACAAAAGCTGAATGGTTTTATCTTTCACCATTAATTCCTTTTTTGTCGACGCTGTCTCTACTTTATATTTGTCAACCCTGCTAAGAAGAAATCCGCTTATTACAAGCAATATTAAAATAGCGGCGTATGAAACAGCTGGAAGTAATTTAGTCTTGAAAAAGTTTAGCTGCTTCTTTGTTTCTTTTTCCATTATTGAATATAAAATCCGTTCGTCAAGTTCACGGGAAAATTGCTCTCTTTTAATATTAGATGAAATCAGATTAATAGTCTTAAAATAATTTCGGCAGTCTTCACATTCCGAAAGATGTGTAAACAAAAAAGATTCTCTGCCTTTCTCCAATTCATTATCATGATATGCTTGAAGCAATTCTTTATAATTTTCACATTCCATTGTTCACCTCACAAGTTTTGAAATCCTATCAACTAATATCTGTCTTGCTCTGAAGAGCCTTCCTTTTACAAGACTTTCTTCAATGCAGAGTATGTTGGCTATTTCTTTATAACTTAATTCCGAATATTCTCTTAGTATAAAAACCTCTTTTAATTCATCGTTCATTTTGTCTACTCCGTTTTGCACGAGTTCTTTTAGCTCAGCTTCTTCAAAGCTGCCGGCAATATCTTCATTTGATCGGTATTCAAATTCTTCTTTCATAAAGTCTTCTTTTTTAATTTGCTTTCTGCGCAAATGACCGAATACTTCATTACGGGCTGTGGTAAAAAGCCACGATGCAATACTTTGAGACTTTCGAATATTTCCCAGGTTTTCATAAAGCCTTAAAAAAACATTTTGCGTAATATCTTCGGCAATGTGTTTTTCATAAAGCATTTTACATACATAATTGTACAACTGATTTTTATATTGATTATATACCAGAGTAAAATCTATAATATTTGTAACTCTATTCGCCAATAAGCAAAGCCCTGTTACTTGTTATTATTCATAAAGCTATACTCTCTTAAAGCAGTTAATCTATGCACGGCATAATTAACAAGCTTTTTATCGGATTTTGCCGAGTCAGCTAAAAATTTTTTATAATAATTCATTGCAACTGTTTTATCTCTGTAAAGACGTTCGTATACCGCGGCAATGTAAAAGTTAATTTCCGTTTTTTTAGGATTTTCTCTTAAAGCATCTTTATAGTAATTCAATGCTTTCTTATAATTTTTTAAAGAATAATAAGATGATGCCAGCTGCGTATATATTTCGGTAAGAAAATCATTCTTTAGAAGATCTGCCGCCTTTGATAAGTATGTTACCGCCGTATCGTTATTATTCAATCCTTTATCGGATGTTCCGAGATAATAAAACGATGCCGGATCTTTAGGATTTATTTTAATTGCAGTTTTTAAAAAACCTATTGCGCTGTCGTATTTGCCGGTGCAGTAATAACAAATTCCGATGTCTCTAAAATTTGTAAGTGAAGAATCGCCGTACTTTATGGAGTTACTATAGCTGACTACGGCATCGCTGTATTTCTTCAAGCTTAAAAAGATTTTCCCTTTCATTGTCCAAATCTCAGTTGAATATGGGTAAACCGCAAGTCCGTCGTCAACAATCCGCTTTGCCGAAATAAATTGTTTTTTTGAATAATATAAATTACTTAATTGAATAATTGTGTTTTCATTTTGCGGATTAAGTCTATGAGCAATTTGATAATCAATAATTGCATTATCAATATTCTTAAGAATAGAATTACACTTTGCCGCCTGTTCATAAAAGAAACTGTTGTTCGGATCATTTTTTATCAGCTTGTTGTAAATCTTAAGCGCTTTTTCCCAATTATGTTTTCGCATTAATACCTTCCCGAGAGAAATCAGCGTCATACTGTTTGCTGAGTCCAGTTTAAGTGCATGCAATAAAATATTTTCAGCATCGCTGAATCTTCCCGAAGCAAATAAATCGTTTCCGAGAGAAACCATCATATTGATATTGCCGGGTTCGTAAACTAGAGCTTTTGTTAAAGCTTCTGCAGCTTTTTGATAATTGGAAAGATTCTGAAAACATAGGCTTAAATAAAAGTAAGCTTCTGCATTAGCGGAATCTTTTGATAAAATTATTTTTAGTACATCAATTGATTTGTTATACTTTCCCTCGACTAACAAAACTTTTGCAGTATCAATTGTTGAAGTACTATCACTTTGAGCATACGACAATGAGCTTTGTAACAATAGGATTGATAATACCGTTAATATTAATAAATAACGTTTTTTTTCCATAATTAAAAAAATAATTATTCCTATATGTAAAGATGATTTAAAGTAGGAAAAGTTTGACTGGAAAATAAAATTTTTGATTAAAAATTATTTAGGGTAGAATTTTATGCGGGTCCGAACAAATAGTAATGTTCAAATTTAAAATAAGTGAAAACCTCGAAGAGCTTGTTTTCATCCGGTATATCTGCGTTTAATTTATTTTAACAATAGAACGCAGATTTTCATGATCTATTAAGATTAATTATGATTACCATATTTTATCATTAAAATTTTTTCATAAAAAATCATAACTATCATAATAATCAGCGTTCTATTATTTCAAAAATATTTTATTTCAACCGGTCTTCACAAAAAAATAGAATCGCACAATGTCTTTAATAATAAAAATGAAATTGAAGCAGCGCCGAATTTTGTTTTGGCGCAGTTTGACCCGGAGGCATTGCCTGAAACTGGAATCTGTATTCGGGAATAATTTCAATAAAACTATACGGATAAAAACTAAAACCCACGTTTAATCTTGATACTTCATCGTTGCTAATAGAGGTATTCGGATCAAATCTGTCATATCTAACCACAGCTTCCAGACCTTTCATTATAACATAAGATGCTTCAGCCATTTGCGCACTCGAATTCGTTCCGGTTATAATATAGTCTTTGGCAATATCGTATTCACCGATTAAAGTAAATCCGTCAACACCAAAACCGAGAAAACCCCCATACATATTTACCGTATGATCTGAAGGGACCGAAGTGTGCAGTGTAGAAGAATATATTAATGGTCCCCTAAAATTTGAGTATGAACCTCCGAACATTACTGCAACCTTACTCGCAATAATCGGATTAAAATGAATACTGGCAGTATAAGTCGGATCTGTAAAACTGAGAGAAACGGGGTTCCCAACACTTGCAGTCAGCAATCCGAAATCGGAAATATTAGCACCGACTTCAACTCCGGTAATATTGAATCGCGGATCATAAATTAATCCTTGTCTTATACCTGTGGTAAACAAATAGCCTAAATCTCCTCCCCTAGTATAAGCAGTATGATCGTCTAACAGCACTCCGAAATCAGGTACAAACGTTCCGGCTTTTATGTAACTGTAATTCGGCAGAATATGTGCAATAGCATAACCTTGCCAGGTAGAGTTTACAAAATCGTAGTTCCCGTAAACATCAATGCTGTCTAAAATTTTAGCATTCAAATAAACCGAACCCTGCATTTTCTGAAATGAGGTTTTACCGAACTGCTGGGAGTAAACATATTGAGTCCTGTAATCAAATCCGAACTGAATATTTTTTCCGATATTATCATCCATTAGTAAGTCTTTATCTTTTTGGTAAGGTGAAACCAGCGGGAGTACTCTTAATCCGTAATGCCATCCGCCCCTGTTTCTCATTGCCCCGCCGGTTGGGTTAACATGACAATCGGCGCAGCTTGCACCCATTCTTAACGCAAATCTCGGTAAAGCATATTCATTACCGGTTAATATTATTGTAAAAATAACAATCAAAAATATTTTCATATACTTCATTTTAATACCTGATTATTTTATAATATTTTTTTGATGAGGTGTTAAACAATTTTAAGCTAAATTATTATAATATATGTTCTTCACAATAATGTATGTATAAAAGTGAAGGTAAAAGAATCCGCATCACAAGTTTTGCCTTATAAATAAGTCGGCAATAAGGCTTAAAATCTATAATAATGATGCGAAAGTATTTGTATTCGTCATCAATTTTACATTGATTAAATTGATGCACTTACGTACTTTTAAGCTCATGTTTAAATGAAAAAATGAAAAAAGTTTTATTATTAGGTTCTACCGGCTCAATAGGGATCAACACATTAAATGTAATTCGGAACTTTCCCGAAGAATTTGAAATTACAGCACTTACGGTAAATACGAGGATAGATTTATTAGAGCATCAAATTAATGAGTTTAATCCGGATATTGTTGTTGTAAAAAATGAAAAGTCGGGTTCGGAATTAAGAAAAAAAATTGCAAATAAATGCAGGGTGCTGACTGGCGAAGACGGTTTAATAGAAGCTGCTTCGAGTCTGGAATATGATATATTTGTCGGTGCAATGGTTGGTTTCAGCGGTTTAGCTCCGGCACTTGAAGCAATAAAACGCGGTAAAATAATTGCGCTTGCTAATAAAGAAACACTTGTTGTTGCCGGCGAACTGGTTACCCGAATGTGCAAAAAATATGGTGCTAAATTAATTCCGATCGATTCCGAACACAGCGCCATTTACCAATGCCTGGAAGGCGAAAAAAACAATCGTGTTGAAAAAATAATTTTAACTGCATCCGGCGGACCATTTTTGAATAAGAAGAAATCGGCTCTTGGAACAGTTACAGTTGAGGAAGCTTTAAGTCACCCGAATTGGAAGATGGGAAACAAAATTACAATAGACTCTGCTTCCATGATGAATAAGGGATTGGAAATTATAGAAGCACATTGGCTGTTCGATATTGAAAAAGATAAAATTGAAGTCGTCATTCATCCTCAATCGATAATTCACTCGATGGTACAGTTTGTTGACGGCTCCATTAAAGCGCAATTAGGACTACCGGATATGAAGCTGCCTATTCAATATGCATTAACATATCCGAACAGGCTGACAAATAATTTTAAAAGAATCAATTTGCCCCAAATTGGAAACCTTACATTTTTTTCACCGGATATGGAAAAATTTGAGTGTTTGAAACTTGCTTACAAGGTATTAAATGAAGGCGGAACTGCTCCATGTGTTTTAAATGCTGCAAATGAAATAGCAGTAGATAAATTTTTAAAAGGAAAGATAAAATTTTCCAGTATACCTCAATTAATAAACGAAGCTTTGGACAAGATAGAAAACCACAAATCGCCGGATGTTGAGACTATTTTTGAGTGTGATAAAAAGACAAGAGAGTTGGTATTAGGCTTAAGTTAGGTTGTTTTAATAAAAAATTCCCCATAATTTTTGCTTTATTTTTTTTATGAATAGATAAATAAGCCCGGAGAACATATTTTTAATAAAAAGGAGAACCTTATTTAATGGATTATATTATTTATTTTGCGATAACAATAGGCATATTGGTCTTTGTGCATGAATTCGGACACTTTATTGCAGCTAAAGCATGCGGAATGAGAGCCGAAGTTTTTGCAATAGGATTTGGAAAAAGACTGTTTGGTTGGAATAAAATTTCCGGGTTTAGCTTTGGTGATTTACCTAAGGATTTTGACGGACAAGGACATACGGACTACAGAATCAGTCTGCTGCCTTTAGGAGGTTATGTAAAAATCTCCGGTATGGTCGATGAAAGCTTCGATACAGAGTTTGCAGACAAAGAACCGCAGCCGTATGAATTTAGAGCGCGGCCCACATGGCAGAAAATAATTGTAATTACTGCCGGTGTATTAATGAATCTGCTTCTTGCTCTTGTTGTATTTTGGGGAAACAATTTTTTCCATGGAAAAGAAATAACCAACACAACAACAATCGGATATGTTTTACCGAATAGTGCTGCCGATTCACTTGGATTCCTTGCCCATGATAAAATTTTAGCTATTAATGGAAAACCGGTTAAAAATTGGGAACAGGTCCAGACCGATATTTATTTAAATAGCATAGGACAAGATTTAAGATTTAAAATCGAACGCGGCAGCACAATACTAACAATTAATACTCCGCGTTCCAAAGTACCTTCCAGCGAAAGCGATGAAGAATTCTTAATTCCTACAGGAGTTAGACCTCAAATAGCAGGAGTTTTATCCAAGTCCCCGGCCCAAGCTGCCGGAATTAATGCTAAGGATATTTTACTTAAAATTGATAACATACCTGTTTACACTAGAAAACAAGTTGATCAAATAGTTTCAAGTAATAAAAATATTGCCATTCCTCTTGAATTGAAGAGAGGCAACAAAACAATAAATATTTCGGTAACTCCGGGTCCCGACGGTAAAATCGGAGTATATTTGCTTGATGGATTTACCGGACCGGTCATTTATGAAAAATACGGTTTCTTTCAATCGTTTTATTACGGATGGCTGGATGTTGAAAAGATTACCGATTTAACTTTTAGTCTGGCGGGAAAAGTAATCAAAGGTAAAGTTGCGTTCGGTAAAGTATTCGGAGGTCCGGTTAAGATTGCGCAATATGCAGTCAAATCAGCAGATAACGGATTAGTCAGTTTTATTTATTTTCTTGCAATGCTCAGTTTAAGCCTTGCTATAATCAACATTTTGCCTTTCCCCGTATTGGACGGCGGACATTTGGTTATGATTATTATTGAAGGCATAACAAAGAGAGAAATCCCCATAAAAGTTAAAATAGCAATTCAGAATGTCGGCTTTGTTTTGCTGATGCTGCTTATGGCTTTTATAATTTATAACGATATTATTAACCTGTAATCAAATTTTAAATCCGGCATTATTTAATGCCGGATTTTTTGCTTTTACTTATATTCATTTCAAAGACAAAAGTTTTTTCTTTTTCATTATAACGTTTTCATTTAAAATAACATAGACTATTCTAATTTGTACAAGACTATATAATACTTGGTACTGCTTCCAGATCACTACGACATTAATTTTACAATAATTTTTTTGACATACTAAACTAAATGTATTATTATTTGGTCTCTTATTTTTCATATCAATTATAGAAATTACAAGGAGTTAATATGCCAGTTAGAAAAGGAAATGCCGAATGGCGAGGAGATTTAATTAAAGGAAGCGGAAATATTAGTTCCGAATCCGGTGTATTGAAAAATGTAGCTTATAATTTTATATCAAGATTTGAAAGCGGCAACGAAACTAACCCGGAAGAGTTATTAGGTGCTGCACACGCGGCTTGTTTTTCAATGGCACTTTCCAACAATCTTTCCAAAGCCGGATTTAAAGTAAACTCTGTTAAAACCGAAGACAAAGTTCACATAGAAAAGCTGGAATCGGGTTTTACAATTACAAAAATTGAGGTGGAAACCCAAGGCAATGTTGAAGGAATTGATGAAGCCGGATTTAAAAGTCAGGCGGAAGAAGCTAAAAAAGGCTGCCCTGTTTCCAGAGCATTGGGCGGAGTAGAATTTATTTTAAATGCGAAGCTTGTAAAATAAAATATCAGCTTATATTGATTAATAAGAGGCTGTCTTAATAGTATGTAAAGGTCATTTCGAAGGAGCCTGCCTAACTGTAGGCAGGTCTTCTCCAAAGAAATCCTCCGGGCAACCGAGAAATTTTTTCAGAAAATAAAATTTCTCCTTACGGTTGAAAATAGGTATAACTGCTTTTAAGACAACCTCTTTTTTATTTTAAATAACCTTAGGAATTAATAACAAGTTCCTTGAATTCGTTATGCCTGATAAGAAAAGTTTGTATAAATGAACATGTGGGAATAATTTTTAAATTATTATCGCGGGCATATTCCATCGCTTTTAGTACGACTGCATCGGCAATTCTTCTTCCTCTTAATTCCGGCGGAACATAGGTTTTAATCATATTCATTACTGCTTTATCATACGTAAGATACCTTAGATAAGCTTCTTTGCCTTCAATAATCGTATAAAATTTCTGATCTATAAGATCATGCTTTACATTAATATTCATTATTATTAAATAAGAATTGTTGAAAAATTATTCATCTAAATAAAAAGAAAATCAGATTAAATAAAAAATTACCCCGCATATGGACTAAAAAAACTTTCTTTTATTTGAAAAATTTTAAGTGCGAGTGAATAATCTTTTTCATAAATTTGAAATAACGACCCACAGCTATAAAATAGTTTATTTAATTTTGTACAAATTTAAATATAGAGCAGTATAATTTATTTCTTTATTTAGGAGAGACTAATGAAGAAATTCGATACCGAGGTCCGTTTAAGCCGTGAAATGAGTTTAATGGATGCGACACTGATAGGTGTCGGTGCAATGATAGGTGCAGGTATATTTGTGCTTATAGGAATTGCCGCCGGGGTTGCAGGGCCTGCTATTTTAATAACATTTGTTTTAAATGGATTCGTAGCAT
>CAZHBJ010000136.1:0-9052 GCA_964530445.1 uncultured Ignavibacteriaceae bacterium | reverse complement strand
AACCCCAAAGTATGGGCACATTAAATATGATTGTAAGAGTTATGAAAAATAATCCGGGACTTAAATTTGAAATTGACGGACATACAGACAACACCGGCGATGCCGCACATAACATGACCCTTTCGCAGCAAAGAGCAGATGCAGTAAAAGCTCAACTTGTAAGTATGGGTATAGACGGTTCAAGACTAACAACAAAAGGATTAGGCGATACGAAACCTATTGATACAAATGATACTCCTGAAGGAAAAGCAAATAACCGCAGAGTTGAGTTTGTAAAATTATAAATATTAACCTTCGGAGTTACCCGTTTTCACAACGGGCTAACTTCAAAGGTTGCAATTATTCCTTTTTGTATACAATATGAGGCGTGGAGATGCATAGGATAGTTTTATTAGTTACATTGATTCTAACCGCATTATCATTTATTTCTATTTCCATTTTTGCACAAGGGCGACCGGTTAAAGAGGATTTTATACCGCAATATGAAAAAGTTACACCCCCGCCTAAATCATGTAAAGAAGCATACGGCAAGATTGACTGTAATAATCCTGAAAGTTCCGGCTGTAACGCAGATAATATCGATAAAGCTTTATCAAATCGACTTGAAGGAATAATCGTGACCTTGTCGGGTGTTCCAATGCAGGCAGGAAATTACTCGGATTTTAAAAAGAAAATGGAAGGCTTAAGCGACCAGCAAAAAAAAGCAATGGCAATGCAGATGGCTAAACAGTATATGCAGAACAATAGTATGAGTTCTTATCAGCCGGAATCACAAAAGGTAATAAGGGCTGAGGAAGTATTAGGCAAAATGAACCAGACGGAAGCCGAGAGGATGTCGAAAAGTCCTTTTGATACAAAGACAATACTTGATCTAAAACAAAAATATCAGAAAAAGCGAGATGCTGTTGATATTTGGTATAAAGAGGAATACAAAAAGCTGCCTCCGGATACGGAACCAAAAGCTGTTTTTGAAAAAGATCCCAGGGCTAAACATGAATTGGATATTAAAGAAGCTCAAAAATATGTTGATATTGAAAACTCATATTTAAATGATTTTAGAAAACTATGGAATAAACAAAAAGAAGTATATAAAACAGACTACTCAGAATTTGAAGACGCACTGGCAAAAGTGCATTACGGCGATGATGTGCACAATAATTCACTTAGAGGACTTTTGGCAGCAGGACAGAAGAGGTTGGTTGCAGGCATTTTATATCTTATAGGTGAAACGCAGGATGCTTATAAAGAGGCGGGACAATATTATAAAGAATTTTTGGATGTTGAAAAAAGGTAGATAAATTCTAATTCTAAAACTTCCAGCATACAAAATATTGTGATTGCAATGACCGGTGAGCAGGACAGGATGAAAGAACTTATGCACAAAATAGATTGGAGCGTACTTAATAACGCCCTAACCGATTAGAATATTTCTACTTTGAAATATAATATCTCATAATCGGTCTAGTTTCCGATCTTCTTAAAACCTCTTTAAATCCCGCAGCTTTAAATGATGACATGGTTCCGTGATATGCGAAGGTATCGGGATAATTTTCTTTCTTACTTAAGTCTAACGGGTAGCCTTCAATAACTTTTGCTTTTTTCTTTTTGGCATAATCCACAGCCGCCTTAATTAATGCCTTTGAAACACCCTTCCTTCTATATTCCTTCTTAATATAAAAGCAAACTATTGACCATACATGTTTGTCATCAAAAGGTTTTAATATCCTGGAGGTTTCGAGTCTTTTAAATGATTCTCTTGGTTCAATTGCACACCAGCCGACAGGTTCATCTTTATAATACGCAATTATTCCCGGAACCTTGTTTGATTGAACTATCTTTTTAAAAGCCTTTTTATTTTTTTCTCCTTTCTGATTTTCAAACTGAGATTTGGAAAGCTTCCACCACATGCACCAGCATCCTGCACAGGCTCCTTTGGGACCAAATAATTTTTCAATGTCTTTCCAATATTGAGGTGTTAACGGTCGAAAATTAAAATCACTCATATTTCAAATTTTATTTTTGGCAGTTTTTACATAAATTAAATTTAAAAATAGCGGACCGGATTAATTGGACACGAGAAAATTACTACTTCTTTTTTCAATATCAATAGTATTTTGGCAGATTAGTTTAAAATGTCAAATACTGATTGCGCGTAACTATAATACAGAAGACGGGCTTGTATCGGACAATGTAAATTCTATGTGCCAGGATTCATCCGGCTTTATCTGGATAGCGACAAGCGAAGGTTTAAGTAAATACGACAGCAAAGAATTTACAAATTATACTACAGAAAACGGGTTATCTTCAAATAACTTGTATTGTATTTTAACGGACAAATTCAATGGAAATAAAATTTGGATCGGTACAATCGGCAAAGGAGTAATTCAATACTATAAAGGTAAGTTTAAATTTTTCGGAGAAAATCTTCCTGCCCGGACCAGAATTATAGACTGCATGTTCATGGACAAAAATGGAAGGCTTTGGTGCGGAACAGACAGTTCCGTTTATTTTATTAGAAAAAACAAAATTGTTGAATTGCAAAATCCTTTAAATATTAGCTCCGTTAATTCCTTAGCTGAAGACGTGTATGGTAATATTATAATAGCTGCAAGTAACGGATTGTACGCTTATAATCCCAATACGAACAAGTTTATAAAATATAAACTTTTGCTTCCGAAGAATGACGAAATAGTATCAATTAAATATACACATAGTAATTCAATTCTGGTTTTAACAAGACGCGGCAAATTTTATTTAATAAAAGGAAACGAAGTTAGAAGCATATTGTTAAGCAAAATCGGTGAGTTTTTAAAAATATGCCACTCATATTCGTCCAACTTCTTTTGGGTTACTTCGGATCACGGTTTCTTTAAAGTGGATATAAACAATTTAAAAAACTTTTCATTCCTTAATAAAAAGAACGGATTAATTAGCGACAATATTAATTGTGTTCTTAATGACAGAGAGGGTGTCCTTTGGCTTGGTTCAAACGGTAAGGGAATATCAAAAATTCCGCACATGAACCTATTAAGATTTAATATTCCCGAATCCGTTAAGAATGTTTATAATGTACAGACCGTAATAGATAAGAATAATCATATTTGGACAATAACATCAGACAAACTAATTGAACTATGGAAAGACATAAAAAATACATGGCACACATATACACATATCAAATTAACAATTCATTCAGAGGGTTCTTTAGCAAAATTTTATGTTAACAGGGGTTCAAAGTTAATTATTACTTATAACAGAGGTATAATTAAAGAATATAATATTGCAAACAAACATCCTTTTTCAAAACTTCCTTCAAAACTTATTCAATCATCATATATCAACTTAGCAGGCAAATACAAGTTTTATCAAACTTTTCTTTCTATGGAAGATAAAGAAGGTTATTTATGGCTCAGTGCCTTAGATCTCGGCGTGGTTGTATTAAGTAAATCCATCCCCAGAAAAGTTATAAAAATATACAGCAATAAAACAGGGCTGCCAGATAATTCAATAAGACGTATCTATCAAGATAAACAGGGCAACTATTGGTTCGGAGGTTACAACAAAGGATTAACATTTTTCTCTGCCGACAAAGTAAAAAAAGATCTCGGATTAGATTATGACAAAGCAAAAGTAAAGATGATAAAATATACTACCCGCAACGGGCTGCCGAATAATGACATTAGGTCTATCACCGAGGATGATTCGGGAACAATTTTTATAGGGACAAGATACGGCGGTTTGGCAGTTTTAAAAAACGGTAAATTCAAAACTATTAATAAATCAAAAGGTTTAATCAGCAACGGCATCTGGGATATTAAGGTTGTACCGAATTCAGGGGTCTGGCTTGCTACCCAGGAGGGCGTCCAAAAGCTTAACTTTAATAATTCTATTAGCGACGAACTTGCTTACGATCTTCCCAAAATTCATTTTTATTCTATTGCATTTAATAATAATGAAATCATATATGCTAATCCCACATCCATTTTTATATATAATTACGGAGAGAACCATGCTTTTAATACAAAGCCTTATGTTTTTATAAAACAAATGTCAGTTAATGGACGTCCATTTCATATAAAAGGGAAAATTGAACTAGCCAGTTCGCAAAATAATATTACTTTTGGATTTATAAGTGTTTCAAATAAAGGGGAAAACAAAATATACTGGTATAGGCTTTTGGATAAAGAAAAGAAATGGAACAAACTGATCAATAGGAATTTTGTTACCTACGCTTCGCTTAATCCGGGAAGCTATCAATTTCAGGTTGCTACTTTAAATCAAGAAGGCTTAGTGATTGGAAAACCGGTAGAAATTGACTTTGTTATTGATTCTCCATTTTACGAACAATTGTGGTTTGATGTACTTATATTATTAATTATTTCTATATCAATTATTCTATTGGTAAAATATAGAATAAATCGTTTGGTTGAAATTGAAAACGTTAGGGAAAAAATTGCAGCGGAATTACACGACGAAATAGGCTCCGGTTTGACGAAAATTGCCATCCTGTCCGAACATGCACTGCTCAAAAATAAGACGCCGGATGATAATTCATCCAGTCAATCAAATAAAAACACACCTATTGAAAGAGTTGGTACAATTGCAAGAAATCTTGTAGATCAAATGGAAGATGTTATTTGGTCTATAAATCCTAAATATGATAAGCTTGAAGATTTTATCATTCATTTTAAAAATTACGCGTACGAAGTTTGCGAAGCTAAAAATATAAATTTGAAAATTGAAACCGTGAATATTGACACTATTAAACTTAATTCGAATATTAAAAGAAAACTTCAACTAATATCGGTTGAAGCATTGAACAACTCGTTAAAGCACGCGGATTGTGCCAATATTAATTATAAACTAAGTGTAAAGAACAAAATAATACTGCTTGAATTTCGGGATGACGGAAAGGGATTTGCATACGATGAAAATCAACAGGGGAACGGGATACCGAATATGAAAAAGTACATAGACGAATTAAACGGTTCGATTAAATTTAATTCAAAAGAAAACTACGGAACAGTAATTAAGATTCAAGTTCCTATAAAAAAATAAAACTATTCATTTGAATAGTTGAAATTCGTTATATGCTGTTTATAAATTAGGACTTAAAGTACGGACCGAAATGAAATCCAAAGATTTGATTAGAGTAAGTATTCTTGATGACGATAAAGAATTCAGGGAACTTATTTCTACAACAATTAAAAACAGTAACGGCTTTGTATGCGCCGGCATTTACAGCACATGCGACGAAGCGATGAAAAAAATTGAAGAAGACATACCTGACATTCTTCTTCTGGATATTGCCATGCCTTACAAATCCGGAATACAGAGTTTAAAAGAAATAAAACAAAAATATCCTTCGGTGGAAGTATTAATGCTGACTGTCTTAAGCGATAACGATAAAATATTTGAATCTGTAAGGAACGGTGCCGTAGGCTATATTTTGAAAAAAAGCCCTGCCGATAAATTGCTTGAGGCAATAAAAGAGGCATATGAGGGCGGTGCGCCCTTCCCCGGGGAAATTGCAAGAAAAGTATTACAGTATTTTAAAACCCCGTTCAAAAATACTACTCAATCCGAATTGTCCGACAGGGAGAGAGAAGTGCTGGAAGCACTCATCGACGGGCATGGAACTAAAGCAATTGCCGACAAACTTTTTGTAAGTATAAATACAATAAGATTTCACTTGCGGAACATTTATAATAAGCTGCATGTAAACTCACGTACCGAAGCTGTTGCAAAAGCTTTGAAGAATAAAATCATATAAACCCGTTATTTAAAAACTATCCGATTGAATAGTTGACTCGCCTAAACTGCATTTATAAGTTAAAACATAAATTGGCATTAATTAAATATTGTATATCCTGGAATAATTATGATCAATTTAATAAAAGTAATGCACGGAGAAGAAACTATGCAAAAAATCTTTACTATTCTTTCAATAATCTTATTCAGTGTGAGTATCTCTTATTCACAAATTCCGAATCCCGGTTTTGAACAATGGGACAGCAACGGCACACCAACCGGATGGCAAAGTGATAATCAAGGTTCTTATCAGTATATAATTAAAAGCAGTGACGCACATTCCGGCAGCTATTCCGTTGAAGGACAGGTAATTTCCTCCTTTGGATTTTCCTCTTCGCCTAGTCTTATGTCGAACAATTTTCATTTTACTACAAATCCTTCTCAATTGTCCGCATGGATTAAATTTAATCCGGCAGGTGGTGATTCTTTGGTAATTATAACTAATTTCTTCAATGGTGGTCTGGAAATAGCGGGAGGTGATTCGATAATTACAAAAAGTTATTCAAATTGGACAAATATAAAACTAAACATACATTATGCTTTGAATGAGCTGCCTGATTCAGCTTTAATTTGGGTATATGTTTATCCTTTAATAGGCTCCCACAACGGAACGAAATTTTATCTAGATGATTTTAGTTATATCAAAAATACTACAGGAATAAATAATCTATCATCTGCAATTCCGGTTAAATATAAATTATTTCAAAATTATCCTAATCCTTTTAATCCTTCTACTGTTATCAAATTTAATTTAGCTTCTGCAGGGCATGTAAGACTTATTATTTACAACACATTGGGTCAAAAAGTAAAGGAGCTCATAAACGGCTTTTTATCGGCGGGTCAGCACAGTGTTATATTTAACGGTAAGAATTTTACAAGCGGTGTTTATTTTTACCGTTTGAATGAAAACGGACGTAATCAAATAAGAAAAATGATATTGCTTAAATAAGATAATTTAATATCGCATAGTGAAATAAGTTTTTGACAAGGGCAAATTTTTTAAACGTGGTAATTAAAACAAATTATGAAATCAATTTTTTACTATCTAACATTAGTATCTATAGTTGGATGTTCAATAACATTAAAAGCCAATACACTAAAAAGCGTGACAAGCGGTAATTGGTCATCACCTTCAACATGGGATGCTAATGTTGTTCCAAGCTCTTCCGATAATGTTACGATCTCTGTCAATGATACTGTTTACATTAATGTAGATGGACTTCATGCAATGTGCAATAATTTATTAATTAATGGCTCTTTAATATTGTCATATGACAGCGTTAATATTTATACGGGAGTTTATATATTGGATTCTTTGAAAATTTCCAAAACCGGTGAAATTTTAATACCCTCCCAAACACCCTCTAGTAAAAATTATCATCATTCAATAACTGTTTCCGGCGGAGGAATCGTAAATAACGGTAAGATTGTCGGGGGCATTAAGTCTAATGATTACGGAATTGATCTTGATCTTTATGGAAAAAACACGATATCGGGAAATAATATTACCGTTGATTTATTTAGCCCTTACGGCAACACTTCTATTATGGATACCGTTAACTGCCATCGGTTAACATTTGGCGATACCTTGGATCTTTCGTCCGGTGCAGTTAAGATTGAAGACAACGGTGCTATATATCGTGAAGGCGGCGGTGTAATAAACCGCTCTCCAATATTCGGGAAAAATATTCAAGTATATTATGAAAATTCAAAAAAGGATAGTATTGTAACCGGTCCTGAACTTCCTTCCGAAGCAACAGGTCTTTATTTCGATAAAAATATTATACTTACTAAAAATTTATTTGTAAGTACTTATATTGGCACTCCGTATAATTTTAAAGGAAGTTTAAAACTATTTACTTCTAAATATACTTTAACATTAGGAACCGGATTTAATACAAGTCTGAATTTACCGGACAGTCTTTTTATCATTGGTAATCTTGCACGCGTTTTTACATCAATGGATAAATACAATAATAAAAAAGACAGCCTTATATTCCCAATTGCAATCAATAAGCAGTTAAGACCAATTGCAATTAAATTAAATAATGCTACAACCGACAAAGACACCATTACTCTTTCGGTAAAAAATGCTAATGTTACTACGAATAACCTGCCGACAAATCTGTCAGCGATAAATAATCAATTCCACTGGACTATTAAATCTTCATCTAATTATAACAATGTTGACGCAAATGTTTCTCTAAGTTTATGTAAAGGTGATTATATAAACAATCCCGCTATAGCCACGGTAGTACAATCAAATGATTATACTTCCGGGGTATGGAATACCGGTAGTAATAACTTTAGATACGGAGAAATTAATTATAACGATAGTTTAAAATATAAAACAGCAACCGCAACATTTAAATCTTTCGGAGACTTTACAACGGCCGAGCTTTTTGATATTCCCAATAAAGGATTTGAAACTTGGTCTTCTGATAAAATTCCCGAAGGCTGGACTAACTACGATACTACATTAGGAACAATTATTCAAGATACAAACAATGTGCACTCGGGAATATATTCGCTTGAAGGAACTGTTGTTGATAGTTCCGGCTTAAGTGTTGCCCCAAAGCTAAGTTTTACTGTTCCATTTAATAAAGTTTTTAGCCATCTCTCAGGTTATTATGAATTTTCTTCTCAAGGCAGCGATGCTTTTTTTATCGACGTAAAATTTATAAAAAACGGAGTTATAATAGGCGACGGATTATATAAAGATTCATTAAGCGTAAACAGTTTTCAAAGTTTTTACGATTATATTAAATACGATTCTACTTATGGTCAACCCGACTCATTATCAATATTAATTTCCGTTAAACCTGGAGATAATAACACTCTTCATTCCGGGAGTAAATTCTGGGTAGATGATTTATCATTAAATAAAGCAACCGGAGTTAAAGATCAAAATAAAGCTAAGCCGGTAAAATTTGAATTATTACAAAATTATCCTAACCCATTTAACCCGACAACCAAGATTATTTTTAATTTAGCTTCTGCAGGAAATGTAAAACTTATTATTTACAACACCCTGGGTCAAAGGGTAAGGGAACTTATAAACGGCTTTTTATCGGCAGGCCAACATAGTGTTATATTTAACGGAAAGGACCTTGCCAGCGGGATTTATTTTTACCGCTTAAATGAAAACGGCCGCACCCAATTAAAAAAAATGATATTGCTTAAGTAAGATATGTATTAATTATAACAGGGATACTATGAAAATTATAATTCTTTTTTCTCT
>CAZHBJ010000135.1:0-9081 GCA_964530445.1 uncultured Ignavibacteriaceae bacterium | reverse complement strand
CCCCAGCCTAAAACACCGTAAGCCCAGTAACCGCCGATCATTAAACCTAATCCGAGTACCGCGGCAGCGGTTACAGTCCAGGGCAAAGCCAATTTAACCCATTGAGTATATTTATTTTTAATTAAAGCGGAGACTGCAAACGTAAAAGGAACTGCCGAAAGAGCATATCCCATAAATAAAATCGGGGGATGAACTTCCATCCAAAAATTTTGTAAAAGGGGATTTAGTCCTTTGCCTTTTACTAGGAAATCGCTAAATGGAATTCCATTTGCTTTAAGTATCGACATTATTTGCGGGCTCATTCGTAAATATTCCTGGCTTGAGCCTTGATTACCGTAAATAAAACTTTGAAAGATCGGCATCTTTATAAATGCCTGATTAAAATATTTAATGTCTATATAGTTCGGATCCGACCAGATAAGTGAAAACGGACTTTTAAAGAGCGGTGTAATCATAATAATTAGATAAACTACAATTAAAGAATAAACCATCATAAAAGAAGGTTCCAGATCCTCTCTTTTTGAAGTATAATTCTGCAAAACTGCACCTAAAATTACCGCCAACAAGAGCCACAGTAAAAAGCTGCCTTCCTGACCCGCATAAAAGGTAGATAATAATAGCCCGGTAGACAATGCGGAACTACTATAGTTAAATACATATTTATACTGGTATTGATGATTAACTATTATTAATAGAAAAAATATACTTGCAGCAATAATAAAAGCAGTTGTAATATGATATGCGTATCTTGCGTGAACAAGTGCATTGTTATTTCCTTTGGCTGCTTGATAATATTTTACTACACTGTAAAGCGCTGTTATTAGTGCTAATATGGTCAAAATACTTCCGGGCATTTTCAAACTCCATTAATACTGATTAAAATCATATCTATTTGCTTTCATTATTTTCACAATGGTTTTGATATTAAACCACCGTAATGTTTATTAATTGCCAGTTCAATCTGATTAGGGCTTTTGCCGTTTTCCAAATTATCAATAATAAATTTTTTTTCTTCCGCGGCTTTTTCACAATCGCATACATTTAAAGAATCTTTACATTTACCGCAAGAACATTGAAATTTTGAAGCTACTGCATATTCCTGGGCTTTAATTGAAGGAGTGATGTTTTGCACTTCCACATTCGGCAATTTAATTGTATTATATTTATGAAACAACAAATCAAATGAACCTGCAATTCCTATTGATAAAATTATAACAACCGGGATTATCCAAAAGCTTTTAATTTTCCCGCCGGGTACTGGTTTGTTGTAATTAAATTTTTTATGAGATGTAATATTTGGATTTCGCTTATTGTCTATTTTACTCCGTTTTGTTTTTACTTTAGTTCTATTGTGAGTTGCCGGGTTTTTCGGCTTATTTAATTCCGCACCGCAATTTAAGCAAAAATTACCACTAAAATTATTTCTTGTCCCGCATTTCCAACAAATGTTTATGTCTTCGTAAAATTTAGAACCGCACCCCGAACAATATTTATCCGGATCCTGGATTTGATTGCCGCAGTTACTACAAATTTTCATTTTTAATTTCCTTTCCGATTATTTAAACCATTGGCTTTTAACATATTAAATAAAGGCCGTATAGTATTAAATCCTCATAAAACTTTTAAATTTTTTATCTTTATTTACAGCAGTCTTTTCCTTGCGATGCTTTCTTAAATTTCCTTCTGAGAAAAAAAACAAATAATGCTCCAGCGATAATTAAAACTACGTATTCCATAATATATTTCCTTTAGTTGTCATTTTTAATTTATACATCATAAAATTTTTAGACTATTAGTATTTATCATTTCAACCGACCTGCCTGCAGAGTCTGTTGCAGAACTGTCATTTCATCCGGAGGGAGAAATCTTTTAGGCAAAAAGATAAGATTTCTCAGTCGAGGACTCCTTCGAAATGACATTTATTTATTTTTTAGACAGTCATTTTTCTTTCAATTATTTTCTTTTAATAATTTTTTTACCTCGAATTTCTTTATGATATAAAAGATAGCCGGATAAAACGTTAATCCGATAATCATAGTTGTAAGAATTCCGCCGAACATAGGAGCCGCAATTCTTTTCATTACATCCGAACCGGTACCGGTACCGATAAGAATAGGGAATAAGCCGAACAATAAAGCCATAACAGTCATCATTATCGGGCGTATTCTATTTGCTGCACCGTTGAATGTAGCTTCACGCAGAGCTGCTAACGAATTCATCAAACCTTCGCTTTTCATTTTATCATACGCTATATCCAGATAAAGAAGCATAACAACACCCATTTCAGCACTTACACCAAGCAGGGCAATTACGCCAACCCAGACAGCAACACTGGTGTTATAACCAGCTAGATAAAGGAACCAAACAGCTCCCACCATTGAAAAGGGCAAAGATAATAAAATGATTCCTGTCTTAATAACCGATTTGGTGTTTATATATAACAGAAGAATTACAAGCAGCAATGTAAAAGGTATAACCATCGCCAGCCTTTTTGCAGCTTCCTGCATATACTCATATTGTCCGCTCCAGATTATTGAATAACCTGCCGGAAGTTTTAACTTTGAGTTAAGTATCCGTTGAGCATTTTTAACGTAAGTGCCGACATCTATGTTTTCGATATCGATATAAACCCATGCATTCGGTCTTGCATCTTCTGATTTTATAACCGGAGGACCTTTTTTAATTTGAAGATCGGCAAGTTCGGCCAGAGGAACATTACCGCCGCCAGGGATAGGTACAAGCACTCGTTTTAACGCTTCAATATTGTTTCTATAATCACGTTGATATCTTAAATTGACAGGATACCTTTCCAATCCCTCAACGGTTTTTGTTATGTTCATTCCTCCGACTGCAGACATAATAACATTTTGAACAGCCTGAACAGAGAGACCGTACCTGGCTATTGCTTCCCTGTCAATATTGAAATCTATATAATTTCCTCCGTATGATCTTTCGGCATAAACCGATCTTGTGTGAGGTACGGTTTTCATAATTCGTTCTATTTGCTGCCCGATTTTTTGTAATTCTTCCAGGTTAGGTCCTGCTATCTTTATACCGACCGGAGTTTTAATACCGGTAGACAGCATGTCGATTCTTGTCTTGATCGGCATTGTCCATGCGTTTGTTAATCCGGGAATTTGAATAGCTTCATTCATTTTATCGACAAGTTTCTTTTCCGTCATTCCTGCAGGCCATTGATCCTTTGGCTTAAGGCGAATGGTAGTTTCCAGCATTGATAGAGGAGCAGGATCAGTAGCTGTATTTGCACGACCTGCTTTTCCAAAGACACTTTCAACTTCAGGAAAAGTTTTAATTATTCTATCAGTCTGTTGAAGTATTTCCCGTGCTTTTGTTATGGAAATTCCCGGGAGGGTAGTGGGCATATAAAGCAGATCACCTTCATCAAGCGGAGGCATAAATTCAGATCCTAATTTGGAAAAAGGTATTATTGTAATTAGGATAATTAATGCTGCCGTTCCGATTACCCACCATCTTTTATTTACTACAAAGTCTACAACCGGTTTATAAATTTTAATAAGGAATCTTGTTACAGGGTTATCTTCTTCTTTACGCATTTTACCTCTAACAAAGAAGCCGATTAATACCGGGACAATAGTTACAGCCAGAATTGCAGCCGCGGCCATCGAATATGTTTTGGTGAATGCAAGGGGCTTAAATAACCTGCCGGATTGCTGTTCAAGCGTAAATACCGGTAAGAATGAAACTGTAATTACTAAAAGCGAATAAAAAATAGATGGTCCTACTTCTTTGGAAGATTCAAGTATTACAGTCCAATGCGGCCGTTGTTTTTCTTTCGGTTTTTCCTGTTCTCTCACCATGTGGCTTTGGGCGTTCTCCACCATTATTATTGCCGCATCCACCATTGCCCCAATAGCAATTGCAATTCCCGAGAGAGACATTATATTTGCATTTATTCCTTGAAGCTTCATTACAAGAAATGCAGCAAGTACTGCTGTAGGCAGTGTAAAGATTGCCACTAGAGAACTTCGTACATGCAAAAGGAAAAGAATAATAATTAAAGCGACGACAATGCTTTCTTCCAATAACTTATCTTTTAGTGTATTCATTGCACGAATAATTAAAGAAGAACGGTCGTAAGCCGGAACGATTTTTACACCCGGAGGCAATGAATTTTTCAATCCTTTTATTCTTTCCTTTACGCGGTTTATAATCTTCAATGCGTTTTCTCCGTAACGCATTACTATTATTCCGCCGACAGTTTCTCCATTACCGTTCCAATCGGCAACGCCTCTTCTAAGATCCGGGCCAATGTCAATATTGGCAACATCTTTTAAATAAATCGGCGTTCCTGTTTTGGGTGAAACACCGATAGCTATATCTTTTAAATCGTCTACACTTTTAATGTAGCCTAACCCTCTTACCATAAATTCCATTTCACCCATTTCAAGTAAACGGCCGCCTACATCATTATTGCTGTTTTTTATTGCCATCTTTATCTTTTGAAGAGGTATACCGTAATAAGCAAGTTTGGTCGGATCAACATTTACTTGGTATTGTTTTACAAATCCGCCTATGCTTGCCACTTCGGCAACCCCGGGGATAGCTGATAGTTCATACTTTAGGAAATAATCCTGAATAGACCTTAGCTGCTGCAAATTTTTTGTTTTGGATTGCAGAGTATATTCATATACCCAGCCCAATCCTGTTGCATCAGGCCCTAATTGAGGAGAGACACCCGCCGGAAGATCGCTTCTTAGAGAGCTTAAATATTCCAGCACGCGGCTTCTGGCCCAATATAAATCTGTTCCGTCTTTGAAGATAACGTAGACCATTGAAAAGCCGAAGAATGAATAACCTCTTACAACTTTAGCATCGGGAACGGAAAGCATTTTTGTTGTTAACGGATATGTAACCTGATCTTCCACAATTTGAGGGCCTTGCCCGGGATATTTAGTATAAATTATAACTTGTACATCGCTTAAGTCCGGGAATGCATCAACAGGAATGCTGGTTAAAGCCCAAATACCTCCGCCGATTAAAGCTATGGTAAGAAAGATTACTATAAATTTATTATTAATCGACCACTCTATAAGCTTGGCAATCGCGCCGTCTTTTGATACATTATCTGCAGTCATTTAATTCTCCTTCCTGCTTTGCTTTTGCGGAAGAGAGGATACGCGAAAACCGTGTTCAATTAAATTTGCTTTCGCCTCTGCTATTGTTACTTCCTCAAGTTTCATTCCGCATTTAGGATCAATACCCGGTTTGTCCGACAAAACATCAACATCCATCGGGCATTGATATACTTTGCCGTCATGATTTTTATCAACTATATCTACATTTATCGGCTTTGATTTTAAAGCTTCGGTTTTCTCTTTTTTATTTACTTTCATTTCCATAGATTTTTTATCGTCGGATTTTCGGTCATTCATTTTCATATTCTTCATGGATTTGGAAGAACCTTTTCCCTTATTGTTTTCAGCGGGAACAAATTGTTGAACTGCCGCTCTTAAATTGCTTTCGGAATCAATTAAGAATTGGGCAGATGTTACTATTTGAGTACCTGCACTTAATCCTTTTAGAACCTGATAATAACCGTTTGAATAACCGCCAAGTGTTACATTTTGCGGTTTAAATTTACCGTCGCCTAATGAAATAATTACAAGGTCATGCATTCCGCTGCGAATAACTGCGTTTTCAGGAATAATCGGATGGACACCGAGTTTTTTGCCGCTTATTTCTACATTAGCAAACATTTCCGGCATCAGTCTGCCTTGCGGATTGTTAATATCAATTCTTACTGTTGCAGTTCTCGATTTGGAATCAATTGTAGGATAGATAAAAGAAATTCTTCCGTCATAAACTTTCCCGGGAAAATAATTAAATCTTATTTTTGCATTAGACCCTAGTTCAATTTTGGAAAGTTCGTATTCGTAAATGTCTGCCGTTAACCAAAGAGTAGAAAGGTTCGATATCTGCATCAACGGCTGACCCGCTTTTATTTTTTGTCCTTCGAGAATGTCCTTTTTAATTACTGTTCCGGAATACTGTGCATAAAGAGTAATATAAGTTTTTACTTCTTTTGTCTGCTCTATTCTTGTTATTTCCCTGTCCGGTATTTCAAGCAGCTGTAATTTCCTTTCTGCATTTTTAACAAGCTCGTTTCCGCTGTTTATAACATCGCCGACATTAGATTTATCTACCGATTTTTGGTATGACAAAGCAGTTAATAATTCCTGTTCGGCCGCTACCAGTTCCGGAGAGTAAATATCCATTAATTTCTCGCCTTTGCTTACTTTCTCTCCCGTGTAATCGACATAAAGCTTTTGTACCCAGCCGTTTACACGTGTAGTTACTATATAGTCTTTTGTTTCGTTTGTTTTTAAAACTCCGTTGGTAATTACCCTTGATGAAAGTTCGGAATCAATAACAGTGTATGTCTGAACATTCATATCTTGAACAACAACGGGATCTATTTTTACAAATCCTGCCGCACCGCCTTCATCGGCATAAACGGGGACTAAATCCATTCCCATTTTAGATTTGCCGGGATGATTATAAATTTCAGTCGGATTCATAGGTGCACGCCAGTATAGAATTTTTCTTCCGCTTTTTGAAGGAGTTTGTGCTGCGGTTGTATGGCCGGAATTTCCGGAATTAGTAATGAAATAAACAGCTGCAGCTATTACAACTAAACCGGCTATGATATATAATATTATTTTATTTTTCACTTTTAATTTCTCCAAGTTTCTGTTATACATAAATTTCTTTTTACAATTTTGAACCTGTTAAAAATTCTAAGGAAGCAACTTCTTTAAGGTAATTTGTTTTTAGTCTGTAAATACTAGTTTGTATTTTATACAGGGTATTTTCTGCGTCTATTACATTTATAAAATCTATTTTACCCACCTGATAACTAGATAAAGCTGCTTTTAATGTTTGTTCAGCCTGCGGTAGCAAACCGTTATTAATCAACTCGATCCTTTTCTTAAGAGTGTTCAATTTAGAAACGGCTGTACCAAAACCGGCATTCAGCATCTGTAGCGATGAGTTGTATTGCTGCTTGTAAAGTTCTTCCATCGATTGAGTTTCTTCAACTTTTGCACTGACTTTACCGCCGTAATTTAGAGGGAGAGAAATTCCTACCATAAAAGAAACAAGGTCATGCAGATCCGTATTTGTCTTTGCAATACGGTCTCTTTGAGTATATTGCACCCCGACATTAAAGTTAGGGTAGTAATCATAATCGGCTAAGGATTTTTGAAGAGCTGCTTTCTCTTCTGCAATGTTTATTCCTTTTAAGAAAGGTCTGTTTGCTTTTGCAAGCGAATCGAGTTTTCCTTGAGTAAGAGATAAAAATTTAATATTGTAATCTTCATTTACATTTACCGGGAAATCGGAAGGTTTCAGTAAATATGAATTTAAAACTGCCAGTTGAGATGATTCTTTATCTGCCAGCTCGTCGAGCTTATCGTTTACCTTTGTTATTTCCAGTTCAACTTTAAGTAAGTTCTGCTGGCTTGCTGCGGAAACAGAATACTTAGTCCTTACAACATCAGCAATACTTTTGAGCAGTTTGCTGCTTTCATTTTCGAGCTTAATTGCTTTCCTTACAAAGGAAAGTTCGTAATATGCTGAGGCAACATTCTTTTTTATTTCGTTTTTAGCGTCGATTAATTCCTGCTTAACAATGTCTGCATTTTTCTGCGACACCTTGCCCATTGTACTTAATTTGCCTGGGAAAGGAATTTTTTGTGAAAGCCCGATTACCTTCCCGGTCATCGCTTCTTGAGTGAATGAGAAAGAATTCGTCGGCAGATTCATTAAACCGAGTGTCAGCATCGGATCGGGTAAATTTGATACCTGGGGCACCACATCTTCGCTTGCATGCAGCTTTGCCTGAAGCATTTTAATTTTAGGACTTACTTTAATCGCTTGTGTAATAAGTGAATCAAGCGTTGTTTGTGCCGAAGCCGGGGATTCCCACAAACCTGCAGATATAAATAACAATGCGAATAATATCTTTTTCATTTAATTATCCTTAACCTTAAATTTTTTGCTTGTGAATAAAAATCTATAAACCTATTTTATGAACGAATAAATGTGTTGAAATAACAGGCATAATAATGCGCAGTTATAAATTTATATCCGTCGGTTTTTAGATAAGAAGTGTTGAGTTCGTTATATATAATGAATTGCTTGAATGTAGCGGGGGAGAAGAATCAAAAAAAGTTTTATCGTTTTTTTCGATAAGATTTGATTCGTTCAATAAAATAAAAATCGTATTAACGGCTAAAAAATGTAAAGTAAAGTTTGTACTTAAATTTTGATTAGAACTTAAAAACTTCGCCTTAAGAGATGGATCAACTATTTTTACGGAACAGCAATTATTAGTAATACTTATAGTGTTAATATGATTTACCGATCCCGGAGTACAAGATTCACCATCCGGCATTTCAGCTTGCATTTCCATCGGGCATTTATTTAACGAATAAGTGTTTGTCATATTGCAGAAATACACACTTACCGGTAAACTGGTAATTGAAAAAAAGAATACTATTATTAATGACAATATTGAAATTTTTTTCTTCACTGCATGTAATTATATTTATAAGTATTTCCTAAACTTTTTCAAGTTCCATGCCATTTAACAATTAAGCTGTAAACTTTAATAAATTATTACAAAATATCAATAGCTTTAATTGCAGCCGGCTTAAATAAGTTGCAGTATTGCAAAACTATTCTCATCAAAGGAAATTTATTATAGACTGTAAGAATTATTTTAATAAGAACAAATTTTGTAATAATCTGTATATTTTATACGAGGTTATAACTATGTAATTGATATCACATTGGAAATATTTTTATCTTAATTCGTTGACTTTATTGACGTGAGTAATTAAAATCAAATTACGGATAAATTTATTATTCTAAATGTAGTTTATTATTTATCAAGCCCTCCATCAAATAAATGAGCATATATATTAAACTTAAATTATAATTCTTATTTATGATTAACTTTTAAATGAAAGGCAGATATGAAAAGTATTTTTACTGTTTTATATATTACAAATTTTTGGAAATTTTACATTCCTATTT
>CAZHBJ010000134.1:0-9196 GCA_964530445.1 uncultured Ignavibacteriaceae bacterium | reverse complement strand
CAGCGGAATTTCTTTGGGAGCGCTGGAAATAAACTTCGGTGTTTTATTGTATTATATTTTAAGTGATTAGCGCTCAATTCCTTTGCTTCAAATTTATATTCTTATTCAATATATTTATTATTCAAAATATATCAACAATTATATTAAATGATTACGGTTTTAGAATCAATTAAATTATCTACAGAATTTTTAGAAAAGAAAGGAATTGAATCTCCGCGAATAAATGCGGAATTAATGCTGGCGAAAATATTAAATTGTAAAAGATTGGATCTTTATCTTTCATTCGACCGGCCATTAAATGAGAATGAAACGGATTTATACCGTGAATTTATTAGAAGACGAAGTAAGTTCGAACCTTTACAGTATATCTTAGGTTCCGTAGAGTTTTACGGAATGGAATTTAAAGTAGATAAATCGGTTTTAATACCAAGGCCGGAAACAGAAATTCTCGTCGAGACAATTCTAGGTTCGGTTGAAAAAAATAGTTCTTTAAATATTTTGGATATCGGTACAGGCAGTGGAATAATTGCCGTGTGCTTAGCAAGGTATTTACCTACTTCGTTAATTACAGCTACAGATTCTAGTGAGAGTGCTCTTGTTGTTGCAAAAGGAAATGCTGAGCTGAACGGAGTTGGAATGCAAATTGATTTTAAAATATCCGATATATTATCTGACGCAGAAAATCCTGAAAATCAGTTTGATATTATTGTTTCCAATCCTCCTTATATTTCTGTTGAAGAATATCAAAAACTTGCACCGGAACTGAGGCTGCATGAGCCTCAATCCGCTCTTACTGATAATTCAGACGGATTGAATTTTTTTAAGATTATTACAGGCAAATCAAAAGTATTATTAAAAAGAGGAGGGAAATTATTTTTTGAAGTGGGACAGGGACAATCAAAAAAAGTTTCCGATATTCTTCAAATAGAAAAATTTTCTAATATAAAAATAAAAAAGGATTACCAGGAAATTGATAGAGTAATTTCGGGAGAATTAATTTGAGAGCAGTAGTACAAAGAGTATCCGAAGGCGGCGTTGAAATTCAAGCTAAAAATTATTCCGAGCAAATAAGAATCGGATTAATAATATTACTCGGAATAAAATCCGGGGACAATGAAGAAGATGTAAATTTTGTCGCCGATAAATGCTGCAGCTTAAGAATATTTTCGGACGAAAATGAAAAGATGAATCTGTCTGTAAAAGATATAAGCGGGGAAATGCTGATCATATCTCAATTCACACTTTACGGCGAAACAAGAAAGGGAAACCGACCCAGCTTTATAGAAGCTGCCAAACCGGAAGTAGCAATTCCGCTTTATGAAAAATTTATTAAAAGAGTAAAACAAAACATCGGCGAATCTAAAGTCAAAACCGGTATTTTCGGTGAAATGATGTCCGTTAAAATTATTAATGACGGTCCGGTTACTGTAATTATAGAATCGAAATAATTTTTGTGCTATTTTATAAATAACTAATCTTAAAAAAAAGTATTAAAGTATTTTGCATTCAGTATTAATGATATTTTTAGACGGAGTCGGAATCGGTAAAGCCGATTATCAGTTTAATCCGTTCTTCAAATTCGGATTTAATACATTCACTAAAATATTCGGACAAATTCCCTCACTTGAAAACCGGGTATTAAAAAACGGAGAAGCATTTTTATTTCCTGCAGATGCACGACTCGGTGTTGAAGGCTTCCCTCAAAGCGGAACAGGCCAAACCTCCATTTTCTGCGGAATAAATGCAGCAAAATTTGTCGGCAAACATTTCGGCCCTTATCCGTATTCAACATTAATCCCTGTACTGAAAGAAAAAAGTATTTTCAAATATTTCCTCGATAAAAACAAAAAAGTTTCTTTTGCAAATGCCTATCCCAAAATATTTTTTGATTACTTAAAATCCGGCAAGTCAAGGCTCGGTGTTACTGCAATCAGCTGTTTGCAAAATAATATAAGGCTTAATACTTCCTCGGATGTTAGAAAAGGAAAAGCCATTACTGCGGAAATTACTAATGAAAGTTGGAACATCAAGCTTGGTTATAAATTAAGGGATATAAAGCCGCAGACAGCTGCACGAAGACTTTTAAATATTGCAAGAAATAATTCTTTTACTCTTTACGAATATTATCTAACCGATTATGTCGGTCATGGGAGATACGACGGGGAAATAGAACAGTTTATGAAAATTCTTGATGACTTTTTAAATACCGTAATTACGGAATTGGATAGGAATATTACTTTGGTAATTTGCTCGGATCACGGAAACATTGAGGACCTATCGGTTAAAACGCATACATTAAATCCTGCATTAACTATTACTGCCGGTAAATATGCAGAGCAATTATTCAAAGGGATAAAGGACATTTCTCAAATTAAACAGGCAATAATAAAAACGCTTAAATGAAAAAATACCCGGCGATAAAATTTACGCTTTTGTTTATTCTCGGGATTCTAATTCAAAAGTTTTATCATTTTGATGTAGAACTTATATATTACATCTTTGCCGTACTATTTATAATTTTAACTCTTCTATTTTTCCTGAATAAGAACATCATACCTTCTATAATTTTAAGTATTTTTCTCGCACCGCTTTTAATTATACTGATGGGAATTATTCTTTGCAATTCACATTACGAAAATCAAATCTTTCTTCCTTCAAATATTTTAAAAGAAAATAAATTTACTGCTTACGGTACTATTTCTAAAATTGATTTGAGAAAGGGCGAGGATATTGTTTTCAAACTGAATGTCGATTCCGTTTCATTTGATAAAAATAAAATAATATGTAAAGCGGTTATCCTTTCAAAAATAAGAGATGATAGAAAATATAAAATCGATTCGCTTTATAAAGTAATTTATCCCGGTAACTTTATAAAAGCCGAGGGCATTTATGTAAAGGGAAGAAGTAAAAGAAACCCGGGTGAATTTGATTACGGTAAATATTTGTCTGAAAAAGGAATAAGCGGAACACTAAACATTTATAATGGGGATGATATAAAGATAATAAATAATAAACCGGATTTTGCTGCAAACATAATTTTAAATATTAGAAAGAATATTGATTCTAAGATTTCGGAATTTCACAATCCTCAAACTGCAGCATTGTTGAGAGGATTATTATTGGCGGATAGAAGTAATATAGATTATGATACAAGAACCGAATTTATTAATTCAGGAGTTATACATGTTTTAGCTGTGTCCGGACTTCATGTAGGTTTTATAGCTTTCATATTTATAATTCTTCTGGGTCGGTTTAATATTTATTTGAAATCGATTATTACCATGTTCGGCTTAATATGCTTTATGATTATTACAGGGATACCTGCTTCGGTATTCAGAGCAACAATTATGGCAGTTGTTATTTTAATTTCATTTTTGAGCAACAGAACTACAAATTTATTTAATTCTCTTGCAGTTGCGGCATTAATTATTTTAATATTAAATCCCGGTGAATTATTTCAAGCAGGGTTTCAATTATCATTTTCTGCAGTGCTTTCGATTGCAGCAATTTATCCGATATTCCGTGAAAAGATAAATTTAGTTCCTGCCAAATTTAAATTCCTAAAGAATATTCTTTTATTTATGGGAATTTCACTTGCTGCTCAGATAGGTACATTGCCTTTTACGCTTATTTATTTCGGGAAATTATCAGTGATTGCACTTGCGGCAAATTTAATTGTAATTCCTCTTATCGGATTAATAGTAGCCGATGCTGTTTTAACATTAACATTAACTTTTATGCTGCCGCTCCTAGCAGAATTTTATGCATCGGCAAATGATTTTTTTGCAAAGATATTATTCTTTATCGTCCATTCAACCGGAAGCTTTGAATATTCATTTATCCGAATTAGAAACTTTTCAACTTCGGATGCGGTTATTTTTTATTGCTTTATTATTCTTGGATTGTTTTTATATAAGAAGTTCCAAAATAATTATGCTCAAATTATTTTTATCACATTAATATTTGCCGATATATTACTTTTTTATTCAATTGATAATAGAGATATCTTACCCGAAAATGATCTAAGTGTATTGATGATTGATGTGGGACAGGGTGATTCCTTTCTGCTGAAATTTCCAAACGGTAAAACTGCTTTAATAGATGCCGGGAATGCAACAAGTAATTTTGATAACGGTGAAAGGGTTATACTGCCTTTGCTAAATCATCTTGGGATAAATGAAATTGATTACGGTTTTGTTTCTCATGTGGATGCCGACCATTACGGCGGCTTCATTTCATTAATAATGAATAAAAAAATAAAAAAAATATTTAAACCGCGTATCGATTCATCTTATTTAAAAGATATTAAATTCGAAAAATTTCTGAGGAAAGAAAAAATTCCCTTTACATATTATAAAAGGGGAGAGCTAAACATCGGGAATGTAAAAATTTATATCCTTAACGACCGGAGAATAGAATCGGTTTTAAAATTAAGCAACAATGATAAAAGCGGATTAATGAAAGTTGAGTACGGCGGAACAAGTATTTTATTTACCGGCGATATGGAAGAAGATGCAGAAAATTTTTATTCTAATGAGTATAAAGAATTTTTAAATTCGAATATTTTAAAAGTATCTCATCATGGAAGCAAAAACGGCTGCCTGCCTGTATTTTTGGAAAATGTTAAACCTAAAATTAGCTTGATAAGCGCCGGCCTGAAAAACAAATTCGGTCATCCTTCGCATCTAATTTTAAGGATGTTAAATGCAGCAAAATCAAAAATATTTAGAACGGATAAAAGCGGTGCTGTAATATTTGCTTCCGATGGGAAATCTTTTTTTAAAATTAATTGGAGAGATTTAGAGTGATAAGGCTCATTGATATTTTTTAATTTAAAAAATTATAAATGTCTTCCCGATTAATTTTTTATATTTCTAATCCACGATATAAAATATTTTTGTAAAAATTAATTGA
The DNA here is from genome assembly GCA_964530445.1 of uncultured Ignavibacteriaceae bacterium. GTDB lineage: Bacteria > Bacteroidota > Ignavibacteria > Ignavibacteriales > Ignavibacteriaceae > FEN-1297. The sequence continues at coordinate 4,282 of CAZHBJ010000134.1, read as the reverse complement.
TAAAAAGGAAAAAATATGGACAACAATCCTTTGGTAGGAATTATTATGGGAAGCGATTCCGATTTGGGAGTTATGCAAAAAGCATTTGATGAATTAAAAAAATTTGATATCTCTTACGAAGTTAAAATTTTGTCAGCACATAGAACCCCCGAACGTCATGCCGAGTATGCAAGAACAGCATCGGAAAGGGGATTGAAAGTAATTATTGCGGCTGCGGGAGGTGCTGCACATCTTCCGGGAGTAACTGCGGCCCAGACTATTTTGCCGGTTATCGGGGTTCCGATTCTGGGAGCTTCTTTAAGTGGAATGGATTCTCTGCTTTCGATCGTTCAAATGCCGAGCGGAATTCCTGTTGCAACGGTTGCGGTTAACGGGGCTAAAAATGCAGCAATACTTGCCGTTGAGATTTTAGCTGTCGGGAATAAGGAATTATCGGATAAGCTAATTAATTATAAAAAACAGATGGCTGAAGATTCAATGAAAAAAAATGATAAATTGAATTTATAATTATTACCTCACGTTATATAAAGAGATTAGTATAAAGATGAGCAATTATGTAATATGAGTGGAGGCATAAACAGGTTCCCCGATTAATTTATCTGTGTTCCATTTAAATTCAACTGTCTTGGGTTCTTTTCTAACTTCACATTTTTTATAACTGCACATTTTGCAATGTTCCGAAGTGCAATAATCCATATGGATTTTAATTTGTGAATTCGGCACTGTATTTACCAATGCATTTTCAATTTTTTCTTCTTCAAGATGAGATTCTTTTATGCTGAAATAATACGGAAGAATAAGATGGAAATCTATAAAGATATTTCCTCCGGATTCCCAGAACCTGAGCCAATGTATATCGATCCAATAATCCTCTTTCATCAAGGTTAATTGGTGAACAATCTGCTTTAACAATTCAGGGTTTGTTTCATTCATTAACCCGCCGATAGATTTTCTGACAAGCCGGTATCCTGTAAAAAGTATATTAACCGCAACGGCAATTGCAAATATCGGATCTAATATTTGAAATCCTGTAAACATAACTAAGGTAATACCGATTATAACTCCTATGCTTGTATAAGAATCTGTTAAGACATGTTTACCGTCTGCAATTAAAGTAAGCGAATTGGTTTTTTTACCGACTCTTATCAAATAAACTCCGAGAATTAAATTTACAATTCCCGCAATACTTATAATTATAACGCCTACATTCAGTTCTTTTAGATTTGATCCTTTAATTAAATCTAACATAGCGGTATATATTATAAACAAAGCAGCAAAGACAATTAAGAGACCTTCAATTCCGGCGGAAAAATATTCAATATTTCCGTGTCCGTATAAATGAGAATCATCAGCAGGTTTTGAGCTTAATAGGATACTATAAAGCGCCATTGAAGTTGCCAGAACATGAACAACTGATTCGGCAGCGTCTGAAAAAATAGCGGCTGAGCCTGTAATAAGAAATGCGCCCATTTTAGCCATAAACATTCCTAGGCCAATAAGTAGAGAAATTATTGCCGCTCTTTTCTTTATGCCTATTTCATTATTCATAATTAATTCTGGATTAATAATTTGATGCGAAAATTAACTAATAATTGGAATTTTTGTCTTAAATTATCCTTAAAAATAAAAGTAAAACGTATATTTATTAAGATTAGATCATATTTTATAAAAGCATCAAGATTTTTTGCGGGATAATCAAATAAAAGTAAGTTAAATGGATCTAAACATCAAATTAAATAGTTATGAAAAAAAGCAAGATTTATATTATAAATGCAATTATATACATTGCTACTTCAATTTGAATTTAATAATTTTATCTAACTTATTAAAAATAAATGTGTGGAAAAATGAAATTATTATTTTTTACTTCGATTTTCTTAATTACAATAATTTTATCAGGATGCAGTAAAAAAACCGATGAACAATATTTAAATGAGGCAAAAACAAGTGTTGAAAATAAAAATATTGATAAAGCCGTAACTGCATATCAAGATTTAGTAAAAGAATACCCAAACAGCCCTAAAGCACCCGAAGCAATATTCGAACTTGCTACCCTCTATCAAAATAAAATGGTAAAAGATATACCTGCAAATCAATCATTACAAAAAGCAATCGGTTTATTCAGAAGTGTTTTTGATAAATATCCCAAAAGTAGATTAGCCCCCAAAGCATTATTTATGTCCGGCTTTATACTTGCCAACGATTTGAAACAATATAATCAAGCTACGGCTTCTTTTTCCTTATTCCTTCAAAAATTTCCTAATAACGAATTAGCGAGTTCGGCCAGAGAGGAATTGGAAAATATGGGATTGACACCTGAAGAAATCCTTCAAAAAAAAAAGAACATAAAGGCTGATGTCTCAAACGTACATTGATTACAAAAAGTATTTAAATCCGTCCGTAATATCAAAATTAAATTCTCTTGAATTAAGAGCGCGGCTTGTTGTGGAGGGTTTTATGGTCGGATTACATAAAAGCCCTTATCATGGATTTAGCGTTGAATTTACGGAACACAGACCGTATATGCAGGGCGATGCATTAAAAGATATTGACTGGAAAGTGTACGGTAAAACGGAAAAATTTTTTATTAAGCAATATGAAGAAGAAACTAACTTAAGAAGTTATATATTACTGGATTCGAGCCGGTCGATGCTGTTTGCCTCCGAAGGAAATATTTCAAAATTGGAATATGCGGCAACACTGGTTGCAAGCTTAAGTTATTTAATGATTAAGCAGCAGGATGCAGTAGGCTTAACTTTATATTCGGAAAAAATAAATAAGTATTTTCCCCCAAAAGCGAGCAAAGCATATTTACAAGAGTTATTAAAGCAGTTAGCGGAAGTGTCGGCTTCGGATAAAACCAATACCGCTTCATGTCTGAATTCAATTGCGGAAAAAATAAAGAGAAGAGGTCTGGTAATAATTGTTTCGGATTTTTTTGATGATATAAATTCCATACTATCCGCTTTAAAACATTTCAGGTATCAGAAAAACGAAGTAATAGTATTTCAAATAATGGATCCGCTGGAAAGAAATTTTTCCTTCGGCAGCGATGCTGTTTTTAAAGATCTTGAAACTGATGATGAAATGACAACACAGCCGTATCAAATTCAAAAAGCTTACAAAGAAGCTATGGAAAATTTTATAAGTAAGATTAAAACCGAATGTTTAAATTCTCATATTGAGTATAATCTGATTGAGACTTCCATGCCTTTCGATAAAGCATTATTCGGCTATATCCAAAAACGAAGCAAATTGTTTTGACTCTAAATAAGAGCTTTTATCTCACCAAAATATTTTGAGCATAATTCTTCCGATAATTTTTGTCCTTTTGCTTCCGTAATTATTCTTATTATCGGCTCTGTGTTTGATTTTCTTAAATGTACCCAGTGATCCGCAAAATCAATTCTTAAACCGTCGTCCGTATTAATTTTTTCATTTTTATATTTTTGCTGCAAGTTATTTATTATCTCATCGGGATTTGTGCTGCCTAGTTCAATTTTTTTCTTTGAAATAAAATACGAAGGCAACGAGTTTTTCAACTCAGCTAATGTTCCGCCGAATTCAAGAAGATGCTGCAGCGTAATAGCAATGCCGACAAGAGCATCTCTGCCGTAGTGAAGCTCCGGATATATTACGCCTCCGCTTCCTTCACCTCCGATAACTGCATTAACTTCTTTCATCTTTTTTACAACGTTTGCCTCACCGACAGGCGAGCGATAAACTTTTTGTCCGTATTCCGCAGCGACATCATCAACCGCACGCGTAGTTGAAAGATTTACTACTGCATTGCCTTTTTGTTTTGATAAAATAAATTTTACAGCCTGCGTAATAGTATTTTCTTCACTGAAGGGTTTACCTTCATTTGTTATTAAAACCAAACGGTCTACATCGGGGTCTACAACTACTCCCAGGTCCGCACCTGAATCGCTTACAGCTTTCATTGTTTCAGTTAGGTTTTCGGGTATTGGTTCCGGTAAGCGCGGAAATATTCCGCTTCGTTCGCAGTTTAATTCAATTACTTCGCATCCGAATTCTTTAAGTAGATCCGGAATTACGTAAACACCTGCACCGTTTACACAATCGGTTAATACTTTAAACTTTCTTTTTCTAATATCTTCAATCTTAATATTTTTTAAATGTAAAACGTCTTCTACATGTTTTCTTAAGCCTTCTTTATAATTGGTTAGCTTGCCTATTTTATCCCAAGGGTTAAATTTTTTTGTCCCATTTTCCAATAGATTTAACATTTCAAAATTTTGTTCAGGAGTCATAAATTGTC
>CAZHBJ010000133.1:0-9231 GCA_964530445.1 uncultured Ignavibacteriaceae bacterium | reverse complement strand
AAGGTTCTGTTCAGGAGTCATAAATTGTCCGGTGCTGTTCAAAAGTTTTAAAGCATTCCATTGATTAGGATTATGGCTTGCAGAGATAGCAATTCCTCCGTTGGCATTTAATGTCTTTACTGTATATTGAACAGTCGGTGTCGGGCATATTCCGATCTCAATTACATCCAGTCCTTTGGCAAGTAAAGTTCCGGTTACAATTGACTGAACCATATCTCCCGTAATTCTTGCGTCTCTTCCGATAACAACTTTTCCTTCCTTTACAAAGTCGGCATAAGCTGAGGTATATTTTACTATAGTATTAGGATCAAGCCCGTCGCCCACAATTCCACGTATACCTGAGACGCTAACCATAAGAGTTGACATTGTACCTCCTGTAAAATAAAGTATAATTTAAATTGTTAATAAACTTTAAAAAATAAAAATATTTATTGTTTGCATATTTAAATATTAATGAAATGATGATAGTATTTGCCTTATTAAGTGTTACATTTTTAGAACATATAATTGAAATCACGAAAATAAAAATAATTTATTAATTAAGTAAAATATATGCAATTAATTGCAGGTATTACTCTTAAATTATCTAATAATTCGTTGACAAACATCAATAGAGATATTATATTCGTTTTCGAATTTAGGTTATATATGGTAGGGGGTTAATTTTTAACCATATCAAAATTGAAATTAAATAAAGAGGTAGTTAATGGTTAAATTTCGGTTACTATTTTTTTCACTTTTAATGATAACCCTTTCTTCAAATTTCGTCTTTCCTCAAACATCCGGAAAAATTGCGGGAAAAATAACTGATAAAGAAACCGGAAAGCCTATTCCTTTTGCAAATGTTTATGTACATGAAACTACAAAAGGAGCGGCTGCTGATGATGATGGAAATTATACAATTTTAGACATAGCTCCAGGCACTTATAGTGTTACTGCTTCAGTAGTCGGTTATCGAAAAGTGACAATACAAAATGTTACGGTAAACGTTGATTTTACAACGCGTTTAAATTTCGAATTATCCCCCGGGGCAGTTAATTTATCGGCTGTTGTTGTAACGGGAGAAAGAAATCCGCTTGTACGTCAAGACTTGACAAATCCAACTGTTGCAATTACACAAAAAACAATTCAAGAACTCCCGGTCGATCAGATTTCCCAGGTTATTGCTTTACAGGCCGGTGTTGTACAAGGTAATGACGGCCAATTACATGTAAGAGGCGGTTACGGAAATGAAATTGCTTATACTTTAAACGGTGTATCAGTTAATGACCCTTACGGAAACCAAAGTGCCATAGGTATGGCAACAAATGCAGTGCAGGAAGTTTCCGTATCAACCGGAACATTTAGTGCCGAATACGGCGGTGCTTTAAGCGGTGTAGTAAATTATATTACTAAAGAAGGCGGAAGTAATTATACATTTAGTCTGCGTGGTTACAGCGGTGATAATGTCCCTAATAGATCAAATGTTTATAATAACCAAATAGGAGAAAATATTCCTATTGACTTACTAAATGATTCAAGAATGGAAGGCACGTTTGGCGGACCAATACCTTACGCAAATAACATTCGTTTCTTCCTTTCCGGGGTTTATATTAATAGCAAAGGTAATTTATACGGACAGCGGCTTTATTCACCTTCTGATTCATATTTAACACCTAATAATTTTAATTCAACAGACCCAAGACGCGGTACAGGTTTATCTACCGGACCATATTATTTCCACCCTTACAGCGATGCGGATTCTAATGGATTGCCGACCGGTGATAAAAAGATAGTTTCAATGAACCCCTCTAGCAGCTATAATATACAAGGGAATATTAGCTATAGAATTTCTCCGGAAATTAAATTAAAGTATGAGGCTGTTTATAGTAGAGATCAATATAAAAATTTTAGTCTCGCATATCAATTTAATCCTGATGGCGTAGGAACTAATTATGATAACGGTTTGGTACAAACACTAGGTCTTACTCATACTTTAAGCAGCAAGATGTTTTATACATTGAAATTTTCATATGGGAAAAATCAATATAAGTACTATTTATATTCAAACCCAACTGATTCAAGATATTTACCGGATCTATATAATTTAACAATTGGAAATACTGCATTCTATGCGGGAGGTACGAATAACTTTAGGGAGTATAGAACAACAACTACGTTAGGTATTAAAGGTGATGTTGATGCTCAATTATTTCCTTCTCATGAATTTAAAGCGGGATTTGAATTACGTAAATTCCATCTAACATATGAAGACTATTATGTCCAAATAGGTATACCGCAATCCAATGGCTCTTTAGGAGCAATAACAAATGAGAACCTTCTTTATGATAATGTTAAATTAGCGCGTGAAGTTCCTTATGGAAACCCGGCTTTATACTCGTTTTTCAATAAAAAGCCTACGCAATTTGCAGCTTATATACAGGATAAAATAGAACTAGCTTCCACATTAATTCTTAATGTTGGTCTAAGATATGAACTATTTAATCCTGATGCTGTTTATAATTCCAACTTATCAAAGAATTTAACGGATTCATTATCCGGATATATGGGGGCTTATCTTTTACCATCATCTATTAAACAAACACTGGCTCCTAGAATAAGCGTTTCATACCCAATTACCGATAAGGGAATAATTAGATTTTCTTACGGCCATTTTTATCAAAACGGATCTTTATCCAGTTTATATAAAAATAGTCAATATTATGTATTGAATTTCGGTTCAACACCTACTTTTGGTAATCCGAATGTATTACCGCAGAAATCTGTACAGTATGAAATCGGATTACAGCAAGCATTAACAGAAAATTTCAAATTTGATCTTACAGGCTTTTATAAAGATGTAACCAATTATATTTATACCGAATCAATCTATACTGCCGAAGGAAGGCAATATAATGTATTGACGAATCTTGCATACTCAAATGTAAGAGGAATTACGCTCTCATTTTTGAAAAGACCATCGCCGGGTGATATTTTCTCTGCGAGCTTGGATTATACATTTTCAATTGCCGAAGGAAATAGAACTTATCCGTCTAATGAAATATTTTTCAGCGAACAATCCGGCCAAAGATCGGAAATGTATTTGGTTCCGCTTAGCTTTGATCGGTCTCATGTTATAAATGGAACAATAGGTCTTAATCAACCCGATGATTGGAGTTTAGGTTTGGTATTTAACTTTCAAACCGGAACACCTTACACTCCGATTCTTCCGGCAAGTTTTTCAAATGTTACATATACTCAGAATTCTGCAAATCAACTGTCTCAATGGAATGTTGATTTGAAATTTGAAAAATACTTTAAGGTAGGGAGATTTAGTTATTCGGTTTTCCTTCAAGTAATGAATTTATTTGATACTCAAAATGAATTGTCGGTATATGCCAGCTCAGGAAGGGCATTATCTGCAGTTGAGCAAACACAAAATTCGGTTCAATTTGATGAACTAAGAAATAGAATAAAAAGATTAGATCCCGGATTATTCGGAATAGATCAGGTCAATAACTATTACTCCTTAAGACCGGAAAATGTAAGCGCTCCTCGAGAAGTTCGTTTAGGTTTTTCAGTTCTGTTTAATTAAGAAAAGTTTAAAGGAAACATATAATGAATAAAACGTTCATCTTGTTTTTATTAATTACATTATTTTTTACACAGTTAGGTTTTTCCCAAACGGACCCGAGAGATACCATAAATATCAAAGGATTATCTCAGCAAGATATGGAAAGAATTTGGGGAAATCTTTATAAAGATAATAAAATTACCAAAACAGCAGGCGATCAAAGTGCTATTAAGCAAGTTATTATACACGGTAATGCTATCACAACCGTTCTTTTTAACTACGGTTCGATATGTAAACCAAATTATTTGAGTAATCAAGCCGATTTGGTTTGGAAAGGGTTAGGATACGGATTTGAATTCGGTCCCTTAGCTTTAGGTGAAGTTACTACAACCTACGCAGACGGTAAGATAGATACGTTCCATGTAGATGACAACTCTCATATACTTCCAAGCCAGGGTACTTATAGTCCGGACGGTACGCAAAAGTGGGGCTGGCTGCCGAAAGACGGTTATGCAGATCCTAATCAACCAGCAATAGCTACTCTGGATGCGCCGGATAATAATGGCGACGGTAAACCCGATTCATGGCCGCAAAGCTGGTATAATGCCTCTGTCGGTAAGTATTTATGGCCTGCATTTTTGGGCGATCAAGCTACCTCTCCTGATGAAGAAGCTTATTATGTTATGGATGATTATACAAATCAGCAGTTTGATTATTATCCTTTTATTAATGATTCTTCTAAAAGAGGAATGGGATTGGATTGTGAAGTTAGAATTTTCCAGTTTAATAATGCTTTAGCAAAGGATATATTATTTGCGGTTTATTCAATAACTAATGTAAGCGATAAAGATTTACCGAAATTGTATTTTGCAATGCACGGAGATCCGCATATTGGAGGTTATCAAGATTATTCGGATGATCGTGCATATTTTATTCCGCCTAAAGGACCATTAGCCGCCGGTTATGACCAGAGAGCAAGAAGTATGGTTTATGCGTGGGATAATGACTTTAAAGGAATGGGAGGAATAAGACCAGGATATTTCGGATGGAAGTTCTTAGAGTCTCCAACTAATTCTACTGATGGAATTGATAATGATGCCGACGGTATAACTGATGAGTCTCCTTATAATTCTGCCGGTACTTATATAGATGGTGTGAATGTTCCTTTAACAACGGGTATATCAAACGTAAGTGAATATACGGCAGTTTATGGTGCACCAAAACCAAGATGGTCGGGAGATGAAAACGGAGATTGGGATCCGAATCACGATGATGTAGGTATTGATGGTATAGGCCCTAATTCTCCTGATTATCCAGGACCTGATTATGGCGAGGGTGATGGCAAACCTTCTCAAGCCTGGTACAAAGATGTAAACGGCAACGGAAAGTATGATGCCGGTGAACCTATATCCGATGAAAAAGAGCCCGGTTATTTATGGGCAGGTTCCGAACCTAATTTTGGTGTGCGAGATGTTATGGAATCGGATCAGCTGGGATTAACCGCATTTCATGCGGCGCAGTACACAAATTCTCTGCCTAATGTGCCTAAAAATTACTCATTAATGTGGGAATGGGCATCTTCCGATAGTATTGATCCGAACCAGACTTTACTGAAACAACCGGGTGATAATATATTTAATTTTGATACCGGTCCGATGAACCTTGAAAGATTGCAGTCACAAAGGTTTTCAATGTCTATTCTATTCGGTGATAACCTGGATGCTTTGGTATTAAATGCGGAAACATCTCAGAGAATTCTAGAATCTTCTTACCGGTTCGCAAAACCGCCTGATAAACCGACTTTAACAGCGGTACCCGGAAATGGAAGGGTTACTCTATACTGGGATACAAAAGCTGAAAAATCTTTCGATCCTTTTACAAGAATTAACGACTTTGAAGGTTACAAACTTTATAGAAGCAGAGATTATAATTTTAGTGATGTTTATACTATAACTGATGGAAACGGCGTCCCATTCTTAGGACAGGCATTATTTGATCCGAATACAGGCAAAAGAGCTCAGTGGGATCTTGTTGATTCTTTATCAGGGTTTTTCCCGGTAGAGTATACTGGTCATGCTGTTAAATATTTTATTGGAAATAATACAGGGCTAGTTCATCAATATGTTGATTCCACGGTTCAAAATGGAGTTAACTATTATTATGCACTGGTATCTTATGATATGGGATCAATTCAATTCGGTATACCTCCTACAGAATGCCAGGCAGTAATATCAAAGGATCCTGTTACGGGTAAGCTTATTTTTGATTCAAATACCGCAGAGGTTACACCCGGTCCTATGGCTGCAGGTATAAAGAATGCACAAGCAGGAACAGATGGAGTTCCCCAGCAAGTGGTTGGAAATTCAACTGGTTCATTAAATGTGGAAGTATTAGATAACTTAAAAGTTCAGGATAAATTATATTCCATTACTTTTGCAGATACAAATATGTATAATGTACTGGATTCTACAGGAATATCGGAATCGTTTACTGCAAATGATACCGTATTTGTATCATTGAGTCATGAAAACATTGAAGGATCTAGTTTTCAGCTTTTTGATTCAGGTAATAATATGATTGATACCTCGAAATATGTTGTGAACACAGAATTCGGCAGAATTAGAGGTGCGACAAGAGGTGCATTACCAATCGGCGAAATATTTACTGCCAAATATCGATATTATCCCGTATATAAGAGTAAAAATATACATGGAGAAGATGCCAATAATAGTTTTGACGGTATGAGACTTAAAGTTACTACCGATCCTCTTGAACTAGATACGGTTAACTCCGGTTTTATAAACAGCAGCAAAACAAATTTGTCGTACAAGTTAAAATTCCCTCCGGATGCAGGATATCCGCAATTACAGTATCGTGCTAATTGGGAAATAAGATGGCTGGGATTTGATACTACAAGTACTGGTCAATGGGTTCATCCCGGTGATACTGCAATTACAACTTACGGAACCGATGTTAGATTGGTTTGTCCGTTCAATGTAGTTAATGTTACAACCAATCAGCCTGCTAAATTCTTTATTAACATCTCGTCTCCTTTACCGGATTTATCAAGATGGAAAATTACTAAAGCTTCGGATGTTAATAACTCTGAGCCGATTATATTACAGCCTCAGGATGCAACAGGTGCTGAAGCATCGTATCAAGTAAATTTTTCATTGCCGAAAGATTCCTTGAAAACTCCGATTTATCCTAAGGCAGGCGATGTATTTGCAATTAAAACGCTGAAGCCATTTAAAGCGGGAGATGAGTATATTCTGCATACTACTCCGGCTAAGTTTGAAGCCAAAACAGCGACTGCAGATTTAGGAAATGTTTATGTTGTCCCGAATCCTTATGTTGCTTACAGCGCTGCAGAAAACCCGAGTATATTTTCAGATGCCAGAGGCGAAAGGCTAATAGAATTTAGAAACTTACCGCTGAAATGTACAATAAGAATTTATACTATTACCGGAGAATTAGTTAAAACAATAGAAAAAGATGATAATACCAGTATAGCAAGCTGGAATTTGTTAAACTCTAGCGGTAATAGAATTGCTTACGGAGTTTATATCTTTCAAGTCGATGCACCTGGTGTGGGTACAAAAATCGGCAGATTTGGAGTAATAAAATAATTTTTTGATGTCCTCCGTTTTCACCAAGAAAGCGGAGGATATTCAGAATCATCAACATATAGGATGTAGAAATTATGAAAAAAATTTTACTTTATAACTTAATCGTATCAGTAATGATCCTCTATTGCGGTGTGTTGAATGCACAAACTGTGGGAACCACTGCCGGCCAGTTTCTTAAAATTGGTGCCGGTGCACGTGCAGTAGGAATGGGCGGAGCTTATACAGGATTAAGCAACGATATATATGCTGTCTATTATAATCCTGCCGGAATTGCTAATACCGATGGGAATGCGCTTGTTTCTTTTAATCATGCAAATTGGCTGGCTGATATATCGTATGATTTTGCTGCGGCTGCAGTTAAAATTCCTGATCTTGGAGTTTTATTTGTCGATTTAACTTCACTCGGTGTTCCACAAGATAAAGTTAGAACTTTCGCTTATCCTGACGGCAACGGAGAATACTGGAATGCAAGTTCGCTTGCAGTTGGAGTTGGATTTGCAAGAGAGCTTACTGATAGGTTTTCAATAGGATTTCAGGCAAAGTATATTCGTGAGTCTATTTGGAATGAGAGTGCCAGCGGTTTTGCTATTGATGTCGGTACATATTATATAACCCCGTTTAATGATTTAAAAATAGGTGCAAGCATTTCCAATTTCGGTTCAAAAATGCAGTTAAGCGGTAGAGATATTCAATTTAATTCCGATCCAAACAATGATATAAATTCAGGACCTAATAATATCCTTTCTCAATATTCTATGGACAGTTTTGATCTGCCGCTGACATTTAGAATAGGTTTATCGATGGACATTCTTAAATCAAGATATATTCGCCTAACAGGTGATATAGATGCCAACCATCCTAATGACAATACGGAATATCTAAATAATGGGTTGGAATTAGCTTATAACGAAACTTTCTTTATTCGTGCCGGTTACAGAAACCTTTTCATGAAAAACAGCGAAGGCGGATTAGCATTAGGCGGCGGAATAAATTATAAATTTAGCGACCAAATTACGGTAATGTTTAATTATGGCTGGACAAACTACGGCAGATTAAACAGCGTACAATTTATTGATTTGGGACTTCAGCTTTAGTAATTGTTATTGTATGAATTTATATTAGAGGAGCTTTTTAGCTCCTCTTTTTTTTGTTTGAAGATAAATGAAATCACAAATAAGATTAATAAATAAGTTACTAGTTAAAAAGTACGGTATTCCGGCTAGATCAAAAAATCCGCCTAATCCAGTCGATTTATTAATTGCAACAATTTTATCACAAAATACAAATGATAGAAATTCGTATAAAGCATTTAATAATTTAAAAAACAGTTTTAAGAATTGGGAAGATATTGCCAAGCTGCCGAGGGTAACAATAGAAAAATATATTAAAGTTGCAGGGCTTGGAAAACAAAAATCCAATGCGATAAAAAAATTTTTAACTTCAATAGTAAAAAAGGAAGGTAAGATTAGTTTAACTAATTTAAAAAATCTTACTAACGATGAAGCGCTGACAGAATTAACAAGGTACGATGGTGTAGGAACTAAAACAGCAAGCTGCGTACTTTTATTTTCCCTACGAAGAAATGTTTGTCCGGTTGATACTCATGTCCACCGTACTACAAATAGAATTGGTTTGGTAAATACAAAAACACCGGATAAAACATTCGAATTAATAAATGAAAAAATGCCGGATAATATTGCTCATTCATTCCATACAAACTTAATTAGATTGGGGAGAGAGATATGTAAGCCTTCAAATCCCAATTGTTCGATTTGCCCTCTTTTGAAAGTCTGTAAATATAAGGATAAAAATCTGAAGTCAAATTCTTCATACAAAGAAAATAATTTTCTTCTCTTGGATAGTATAAAGTAATTCTCGCCGATAAGCTCACATCAAATATTAAATATCACATCATAATTTAGATCATCTCTATCCAAAATAAAAAATTAATTATATAATAATAATTTTTTATGTCATCCCTACAGGATTTATTATACTTTCGATTATAGATAATATCACGCCTTTGGCGTTTGATGTAAAAGCCCGAAG
>CAZHBJ010000132.1:0-9392 GCA_964530445.1 uncultured Ignavibacteriaceae bacterium | reverse complement strand
AATTATTCAGATCTTTTTTGAAATGTTCAGAACTTTATAGTTATAAAATTAATTATGGGCACTTCTAAAAACTATTTTTTTATAAAATAGCACGCGGATAACACGGATTAAACTGATTTTCACAGTTCATTTTTGTTGTTTTTAGAACTATCATTAAAATATAATTATTAATTTTATTATTTTTCCTAAAATATACTCACTAAGAAATAATATAAACGTTTGTGGTTTCTATATTTTATAAGGTAATAAGGTTAATTTAATCTAGGGGAGTTTGTATTACTAAGCTTTTAACAAGTAATAAGGTTTCACATTAGAAATATATACTATAGTAATCCGAAATAAAAACCAAAAGAAACCTTATTAAATTTATCAACCTTAGTAACAATTATAAAAACTCAATACAATAACCTTATTACCTTATTCAACGACAATAAAGAAAAAAAGTATAGATACGAAAGCTTTTTTACTAATTTGAAATAAAATGTTTAATTTAACTTCAGTACGTATTTATTTAGATTATTTTATAAGGAAGGAAAATTTCCTAAAATTTTTTTTTGATGAAAGAAGTGTTTATTAATGATGTGGTAAAATTCCCATTTCCTCATTCTTACCGGTAACAGAAAAATTTGCCGGATGTGTGCAGGCATCCCCTGATTAAACTATTTTGAAGTATTATACTTATTCATTCCGTAAAAATTCAACCGGATTTGATAAAGCTGATTTAACAGATTGAAATCCTATGCTTATTAAGGATATTGCTAATGCCAATATTACAGACAAAATAAAAATTGAAATATCGGGTGTAATTTTATATGAAAAATTCTGCAGCCATTTATTTATAAAATAAATAGAAATTGGGGCTGCTATTATTACTGAGATTATTGTAAGAATAATAAACTCTTTTGTAAGAATTAAAAAAATATTTCCGGTAGAAGCACCCATTACTTTTCTAATCCCGATTTCTTTAATCCTTTGCCGAGAGATAAAAAGCGACAGGCCGAAAAGCCCGAGACATGCAATAAAAATTGCAAGACCGGTAAAATAACCTATCATCTTATCAAACTTATGTTCAGTTCCATAAAGTCCGTCTATTCTTTCGTCAAAGAATTCATAATCCATTGGCTTTCCATAGTTAAATTTCTTGGAAATATTTTGTGCGAATTTTATTGTTTGGGAAATATTATCGGGGCGTATTCTCACCACCACCTCATTTAAATATTTTGTACTTACACCAATAACCATTGGGGCAATCGATTCACGTAGGGAATGCATATTGAAATCCTTTACAATTCCAATTACTCTTTGCTTCCCAATTAACTCATTAAAAGGATTTTTAAAACCTAATTGTTTTACGGCAGCTTGATTTATTAAACAAACACCTTTTAGCTCCCCGGCAGTTAATCCTGCAAAACTTTTTCCCTTAATAATTTTCATTCCCATTGTTTCAATAAAATCTTTGTCAACCGATAATCCTTCAACCGGGATTTTTTTTGAAGGATTTGTTTTGCTCGGCATTAAAAACACTCCCCTTCCTTCGGTAGCTGGTGCACCGAACGCACCGGAAACTGCCGTAATTCCGGGATTAGCCTCTAATTCATTTTTAAAAGCATCAAAATGATTAGTCAGCTGGCTATTGTCATTATCACCTTCAAATACTAATAAGTTATTCTTATTGAATCCCAAGTCTTTATTATGGAAATAAGCCATTTGTTTATTAATCGTTATAAAAGCGATAATTAAACCGATAAAAATAATCATCTGAACGGAAATTAAGACTTTCCTGAAAAAGGTTTTACCCGATCCGATATTAATTTTATTTCTAATTATATCCGCAGGCTGAAGTTTTGAAAGGTAAAAAGAAATATAACCGCCGGATAGTATTCCCACAATAACCGCGATACAAATAAATAAAAAAGTAAACTGAAAGTTATGAAAATAATCAACAGGCAGTTTTTTACCGAGTAAAATACTTAAAGACGGTAAAAATATTTCAACCAATCCTACTGCGAAAGGCAATGATAACAATGTAATAAATGTTGATTCGATAAGTAATTGTCTAACCAGATCAGACCGGCGGGCCCCTATAACTTTCCTAACACCGATTTCCCTGGATCTAGTTACAGCTCTGCCGGTATTTAGAATAATTATATTTATACACGCAATTAATAAAATTAATAATCCTACTGCCGCATAAACATAGACATTGGAAAGATTACCGGCGGGAAATCCGTTTGCCGACAAACGTGGCGCATGAAAATAAATATCTCTTACAGGCAATAATTGAAATTGCAGTTTTTTCCAATTTTTCGCTGAATATTCTTTAGAAAACCGGGATAGTTTCTTTTCAAATAATTTTATATTACTTTCATGGTTTAGTAGTAGGTATGTGTTTACCAAAAGCAGATTCCTTGATTTAAGAGGTTCTTCATGATTATTCCAAAGCTTAGTCAATCCTTTTTCAATTAAAGAAATTGGTAAAATCATATCGCTCCTGAAAGTTGAAGTTTCAGGAATATTCTTTATTACACTGGCAACCTTAACTTCGTATGTTCCGCCCATATTTATAACTGTTAAAACTTCCCCGATAGGGTTTCTATTCCCAAAATATTTCTTTGCAATTTCATTAGTTATTACGGCAGAATTTTTATCATTAAAAAATTCTTTTATGTCTCCTTTTTCGGCCGGCAGAGTTAAAATATTAAAAATATCGGGATCGGCATATGTACAACGAATCTGAGTTAAAGACTTTCCGTTATATTTTACGGTAGTCCTAAATAAAACACGCCTTGCGTAATTTTTTATTTCGGGAAATTGTTCTTTTAAAATAGGTCCGAGCATATACGGTGTATTCACACTGGATCTTTTAAATTCATTTAGCTCCGATTTTATGATATAAATATCATCTAATTTTTTATTATATCCGTCATAGCTTAACTCATGAATTACGAAAAGTAAAATAATAAAGCTGGAAGCAAGGCCAACTGCTAATCCTACTATATTAATAATTGAAAATACCTT
Organism: uncultured Ignavibacteriaceae bacterium; assembly: GCA_964530445.1. GTDB lineage: Bacteria > Bacteroidota > Ignavibacteria > Ignavibacteriales > Ignavibacteriaceae > FEN-1297. The sequence continues at coordinate 6,374 of CAZHBJ010000132.1, read as the reverse complement.
TGACCGGACTAAATTTCGAAATGCAATCTTAAAATAATTTTTTAACATTAGTTAACTCCCTCTTAACGGCATTAATTGAATTTATGCCTTTTTCAAATATAATTTTTTTATGACTAACTTAAAGAATTATACTGTCCTTTTTGTCTAAATAATGCTTGTACAAATTTGGAATTTTCTTTTGGCCTGAATATCTGAATTAGTTCCCATGTTTTCTCGTAGCTTTCCAATTCTTGCCGCAGTTTTTTTATTTTACTTTCAACCGTCCACACTACACCGTCCGGTTCCCATCTAAATGATTCGACCCGGAAATTAAAATGTCTTTTCTTGCCGTTAATTTTAACTTCAATTTCGGCAATCTGTTTGTCTAAAAAATCGGGTAATGGTATGCTTATATCTTTCATTTTAAAATCCTTTCAGGTTTTAGCTTTTAGCTGTCAGCAATTTCCACCATAGGCGGATGCGCTTCCGGCACAAGCTTTCGGTTTCAAAATCCAAATAAAACTTTATCAACTTTTTTATTTGGAACTATCGTTTGCAACAAAATATATTCCCTTCCCTTTCGGGAATGGCTTCTATTGGCCCCTCCTAAATCCTCCCCGAAGGGGAGGACTTTTAAAGTTCTTTCCATTTTAGCTATACTACTTTTTACAGAACGCAACCCCCTTCCTCTAGGGAAGGGGGTGTGGGGGTTAGGCTTTCCTATTCATAACGCAAACTCTCTACCGGATTTGCAGTTGCGGCTTTAATTGCCTGGAAACTTACAGTGGCTAATGCAATCACTAAAGCAATTCCGCCGGAAAGAGCAAATTCCCACCAGCTAATATCTGTTTTATAAGCAAAATTTTGTAACCACCTATTCATAATATACCAGGCGATAGGCCATGCAATAAGATTAGCCAGCAGAATCCATTGGGTAAAATCTTTAATCAGTATTGTAATAATTTCCAATACAGACGAACCCAGCACTTTCCGAATGCCGATCTCTTTAGTTCGTCGTTCCATTATAAATGAAGTTAGACCCCATAAACCAAGACAAGCAATTAAAATTGCAAATACCGTAAAGCCGGTAAGAATTTTTCCCATTTTTTCTTCATGCATATACAAACTATTGTAATCCTTACTAACAAAGCTATATTCGAACGGATAATCCGGGCTAAATTTTCCCCATGTTTTCTTAATAAAATCAAGAGACGCTTTTCTATTCTCCGGCTGAAGTTTAATTAAAATATATTTATTAAAATACGGATTTATAAATATTGCCAGCGGCTCTATTTTTGTTTTCATATGGTGATAATGAAAATTTCTCATAACGCCGATAATAGGTCCGGTTTTGTGAAACAATGTTAATTTCATTCCAACGGCAGATTTTACTCCCATTAATTTCTCAGCTTCTTCATTGACTATAAACGATGCTTTATCATGAGGGAAATTTACATCAGTTTTAAAATCCCTGGAAAACGGTCTGCCCTTTATAATTTTTATACCTAATGTTTTACAATAATCAAAATGGACGGTTAACCAATGAATTCTTACATATTGATTAGGATATTTACCATCCCAGTCAGCCTCACCGGCTGCTGTAAGTATATCGGCAGGAGAGGAAAACGATTGTGTAACTCCAACAATATTAGAATTATTCATTAGTTCGGCTTTAAATGTATCATACTTATAACTTTTAAGACTAGTCCCCCAGGGCATAACCATAGGGATAGAAATTAAATTATCTTTATCATAACCTACTTCTCTGTTTTTCATATAGTTGAGCTGATCGTAAAAAATAATTGCTCCTATTATAAAGCAAATCGATAGTGCAAACTGAACCACAACAAATATTTTTCGAAGTTTACTGCTTTTAAGATCTACCAGTAATTTACCTTTAAGCACTGCAATCGGCTGAAATGCAGAAAGATAAAATGCAGGATAACTTCCCGCTACAATTCCGACGAAAAAAATAATCGCACCGAAGCTAAGTAATATACCGACATTGGAATAATCAATAGTTAATATCTTACCGGAAAGGCGGTTAAAGGAAGGAAGCAGTAATTCCACAATTAGTAAAGCTAAAAATCCCGCAATTAATGCCAGCAGAAGGGATTCACCAAGAAATTGTGTAATAAGATTTCTCCGGTTTGATCCAACTACCTTTCTTATTCCTATCTCCCGGGCTCGAATCATGGAACGGGCCGTTGATAAATTCATAAAATTAATACATGCAATCAGGAGAACAAGCAAAGCAATAACTATAAAAATATTAATATACTTCATATCAATCGAGAGAGAATCCTCAGGTGCAATTTCGGGATTTGTGTGAAGTTTTGTTATCGGATAAAGAAAAAGTTCGTCCTTGCAATCTTTTATGTGTTTTTGCATTATAGGTGCGATCTTTTTACTAACATCATTATATATCTGATTTTTCCGTAGCAAGACATACGTGGAAAAAACGACATCAGAAAATTGCCATCTATCGGTTTCGAAATCATTACGTATTAGTTTAGAAGATAAAGGTACAAGTATTGAGAAATTCAAATGAGAATTAAGGGGGATATCATCCAGAACACCCGTTACTTTCAAATCATATTGATTATCTACACGTAACATTTTACCGACAGGATTAGCATTACCGAAATATTTGCGAGCAGTTTTTTTTGTGATAACCACTGAATTTGGATCGTCAAGAACTGAATTGGCATCCCCATGAATCAGTGCGAAGGAAAACATAGTTAGAAATTCAGGATCAACTGTAAGAATTCGATTTTCAATAAAACGTTTATCATTATGGACAAATAAAAATTCTTTTAAATTGTATACCCGCGAAACTTTCAAAATCTCCGGGTAGTCCTTCTTTAGTTCTTCTGCAGCCGGGTATGGCAGTGCCGAACCATATTCGATTCCATTTTGATTGTAAAACTTTTCGGCAACAATAAAAAGATCGGATGAATTCTTATGAAACCGGTCGAAGCTTAATTCATGGTGAATCCATAAAATGATTAAAATAGAACAGGCAATCCCGATTGAAAGACCGAAGATGTTTATGAATGAATAAGTTTTGTTTCTGAAAATATTTCTTACAGCTATTTTTAAGAAATTTTTTAACATTATTCCTCCTCTTTAGCTGTCAGCATTTAGCAATCTGCTATTAACCTTTAGTTTTATCGTTCAATAAAATATTCTTGTCCCTTCATTTTGAACAATACTACAAATTAAAAGAACTTCACCTCCTTCCCTTCCGTCGAGGCTCGGCCTCGCCGAGACTGGTTGGGAAGGAGGTTTGATGGATGGGCTCTTTATTCATATCTCAAACTCTCAATCGGGTTTGCCATTGCCGCTCTAATTACTTGCAGACACAAAACGGTCAAAGAAATTATTATCACGAAAAATATAGCAGCTGCAAATGGCAAAAAGTTTATACTAGTTCTATACGCAAAATTCTCCAGCCATTTGTTCATAATAAAATACGCAAGCGGAAGAGACATAAAGCCTGCGAAAATTATCGGTTTCATAATATCACTTATAAATAACTTCGAAACTTTGTATGCAGATGCACCAAGCACTTTGCGAATGCCTATTTCTTTTTTCCTCATTTCAGTCAAAAATGAAATCATACCGAATAAGCCCAGACAAGCGACAAAAAGTGTGAATATAGAAAAGATTGAAAATATATCATTTAATTTAAAAACAGAATTATATGATTTATTAATAATATCACTAAAAAAATCATAGCTAAAGGGTTTTTCAGGTTCAAACTTTCCTACTTCTTTTTTAAGAAAAGCAAGTGTCGCTTCAAGGTTTCTAGGTTTAATTTTTACCGAAATTTGATAAATACTTTCCTTGGGGTCCATTACAAAATAGTAAGGCTTATTCCGGCTGTATAATGACCCTGTATTAAAATCCTTAACAACACCGATTATTGTTCTGAGACTACTGCCGTTCGGGCTTGTATAATTAATCTGCTTCCCAATCGGATCTTTCCATCCTAATTCATTGGCTAATGTTTCATTTATAATAACCGCATTATTTTCATCAGAAGGATATTGCTTCAAAAATTTTCTGCCTTTAACAATTTTTAAACCGTATAAATTGAAATAGTTATAGTCGACAGCTGAATATGATATTTCCAAATGGTAGTCTTTAGGCTTACCAGGATAATCAACTCCACCGCTGCCAATTGGATGGTTAGGCAAACCTCCCGAAGAACAAACGTTTATAACACTAGAATATTTTTTAATTTCGTTTTTTAAAGTATGTATCTTACTGTTCGTCATTCCATTTAAATTAATTACTACAATATTTTTTGTATTATAGCCTAGATCTTTATGTGAAATATATTGTAATTGTTCTCTGACAACGATTGTACTATAAATTAGAATCATTGAAAATAGAAATTGAGTAACTATTAAAGCGCCGCTAAACTTCGGACTTCTTTTTGAAGTTCCATTGTTAAAATAAGAAATTGGTTTTGTTGAGGATATAAATATTGCCGGGTATAAACCTGCCGCCAAACTTATAAATATTATAAAAATTATTATCCAGATAACTAAATTAAAGTTCTCTAAAACATTAAAATGAATCTGCCGCCCTGCAAATGAATCAAAAGTAGGTAGTATGAATTCAACCAGCACCAGGGTAATTAATAAAGAAGTAAAAGTCACTAATACGGTTTCTGTTAATAATTGTTTGATTAATTGCTTTCTTTGAGCACCGATAATTTTTCTTATACCTATTTCTTTTATTCGGCGGGAAGAACGTGCAGTAGCAAGGTTTACATAATTTATACAGGCAATTAATAAAGTGATTAAAGCTATCGATAGATATAAATATATTAATTTAATATCTCCATTGTTTTCAAATTCAGTTTGAAGATGAGAATGCAAATGTATAGTGCCTAATGGTTGGAAATAAAATTTGGACTTGTTGAAAAAGGAATTATCGGAATATTGTTTTAGAAATACGGGAAATTTCTTAAGCACCTTAGCGGGATTGGCATTTTTATTTAACATAAAATAGGTAAAGAACATTGAAAATCCCCAAGAGTTTTTATTAAAACTTTGGCCTAAAAAAGTTGCAGGACCGCTAATCAATGAGACGGGTACAATAAAATCAGCATGGAAATGTGAATTGACAGGTAAATCTTCAAATACCCCGGTTACAGTCAAATAGTAAACATCTTTTAGTTTAATTGTTTTTCCGATTGGATTTGTATTTCCAAAAAATTTATACGCCATACTCTCAGAAAGTAGTATTGAATAACTATCACTTAGCGCTGTTTTCGAATTCCCTTCTATCATATTAATTGTAAAAATCTTAAAAATATCCGGCCCGGCATATAAAATATTTTTTTCAAAATATTTTTGATTTTTATAAGAAATATTTCCATATCCCGGCTGCATATTAACTGCATATTTAACTTCCGGTAAAGCTTCCCTCATTGCTGCAGCAAGCGGACCCGGATTAATAGGACTTTTAATTGTTCTATCATAAAATTTATATTCACGTACTACCCGGTATATCCTATTAAAGTTTTTATTATACCTATCGTAGCTAAATTCATTAAAGATATAAAGAATTGATAAAACAACCGGTACCAAAGCAACTGAAAATCCGATTATATTCACCAGAGAATATACTTTATACTTAACCAGATTTCTATATGCAATACGGAAATAATTTTTTAACATTTATCCTCCTCTTTAGCTGTCAGCTATCAGCGATCTCCACCATAGGCGGATGTGCTTCCGGTGCAAGCTTCCAGTTTTATCACCTATATAAAATATTCTTGTCTCTTCATTTCGGGCAATACTACAACGAGATCTTCGCACTTCTGTATTATTCATAATGAAGTGCTTCGACAGGATTTTTCGTTGCTGCTTTAATTGTTAGAAAAATTATTGTACTTACTGAAATTATTATAACTGCAAGCACAGACATTAAATAAATATCTGCTGAGATTTGTACCCTATAAACAAACATACGAAGAAGCAGACTGGATAAATAGTATGCTATAGGCAAAGCTATAAGTGCTCCTATTATTACAAGTTTAATTACTGTTTTTGTAAGCAGCAAAGAAAGCGAACTAATTGTTGCACCTAAAATTTTTCTAATTCCGATTTCTTTTGTCCTTTGCTGAATAGTAAATGCAGTCAATCCAAATAATCCTAAACTGGAAATAATAATTGCAATTATAGAAAATATACTTAAGAATCTATTTAATATGAGTATATCAACATGTTTATTCAGAAATTGATTATCTAAAAAATGGTATTTAAATGGATATTCTTTTTCAAATTTATTATATGTATTATTTATATATGATAATATTTCAGGTATATTATTTGAATAGACTTCTATAAAGCAATGACTGCAATTGATCGGGTCCT
>CAZHBJ010000131.1:0-9558 GCA_964530445.1 uncultured Ignavibacteriaceae bacterium | reverse complement strand
TCTTATTGATAAAATATGTTCACGCAACGCCGAGCTTTTTTCATTTTCATCTTCAGCAGAGTTGAATTTTTCATATGCTATAAGAGAAACTTTGGAATCGATAACAATTGTTTTATTTTCAGGCAGATTTATAAGCACATCCGGCTGAAAACGTTTGCCGCTTTCTGCCGTAAAGCTTTCCTGGATAAAATATTCTCTATTTTTTTCAAGACCGGATTTTTCCAGAATACTTTCTAAAATAAACTCACCCCAATTGCCTTGTGTTTTTGTCTGTCCCTTAAGTGCATTTGTTAAATTTGTTGCATCTTTGCTCATCTGCTGGTTTAGTTCATGAAGAGTTTTGATTTGCTGGATTAACCCGGCTCTTTCTTTCGAATCACTAACATAAACATCTTCAACTTTCTTTTCAAAATCTTTTATCTTTTCGCTTAGTGGTTTTAAAATCTGGTCCAAATTTTCTTTATTTTGGATTGTGAATTTGCTGCTTTTCTCTTCTAAAATTTTATTCGCAAGATTTTCAAATTCTTTAGTAAACTTATCCTGAAGCTGTTCTACTTCCGATTTTTGTTCTTTTAATTTTTCTTGAAGATTATCGTAATCGGATTTAAGAGAAGATAACGCGGAATTAAGATCAATTACTTTGGCCCTTTCGGAACTTAATTCCGTATTAGATTGTTTTAATGATTCTTCTAAAATAGAATTACGAGTTGCAGTTTGACCGTTTTCAACTTTCAGCTCGGAAATACGGTTATTTAAATCATCAACTTCAGATTGCGATACTCCTTTTGTACCTGCTAACTTAAATTTTAATATAAAATATATGCTGATAGAACCAATTAAAATTCCAATAATTAGAAATATAACTTCCATATTTTGTTGTACCCGGAATAAATTGTTAAGAAAAGAAATTTTTATAATCATAACTTCTATTTTTTTTTAATGGAATTCAACAAGAATCACCAATTAAATCAGGATTTTGCATTCTTCACAAAATAAGATATAACTTTACTGGAACCTTTTAATTTTGATTTAGTAAACCGGATGTATTTTAAAATCATTAAAGGGAATTTTTAATCATAATTTATTTTTTAGAAAATTAAATTCAATTTCCATTACTTTATTTTTTAATAACATGGAGGGTTCAACCTCATGAAGGTCTCATCAATAATTATACTTTTTTTAACTCTTTTTACGGCAAGCATTTTTTCGCAAGAGAACAATCATAAATCTCTCTTTGTTACTGTCTATAACGACAATCTCGGCGTCGTTAGAGATATCAGGAATATTGATATAAAGAAAGGCATTTCTACTATTGAGCTTTCGGATGTAGCACAGCAAATCGACCCGACAAGCGTTCATATAAAGTTAAACGGAGAAGTGCTTGAACAAAATTATCAATACGATCTTGTAAGTCTGGATAAAATTCTTCAAAAATATGTCAATAAAAATATTCAATTGATTGACGACAAAGGTGAAATCGCTCAAGGTAAACTTCTTTCGAGTTCCGGTGGGCAGATTGTTCTTCAAAAAAAAGACGGCGGATTACTGATGATTCCTAATGTGTCTAAATACAGATTCTCCGTAGGTGAACTGCCGGAAGGATTAATTACAAAGCCAACTTTAATATGGCTTGTAAAATCTCCGTCAAGCGGGAATCAGGATGTTGAAGTGTCATATCAAACAGGAGGAATGAAATGGCATGCTGAGTATGTTGCCGTTTTAAATAAAGACGATTCAAAACTGGACTTAAATTCCTGGGTTAGTATAGACAATAACTCGGGAACAAGTTTCAAAAATGCACATTTAAAACTTGTTGCTGGTGACGTTAACAGAGTTCAAAATAGGAATGTATATCCTAAAACTGATGCAATGTATTTTGCGGCAAACAAGAGTGTACAACAATTTCAAGAAAAAGCTTTTTTCGAGTATCATATTTACAACCTCCAAAGACCAACAACTTTAGCAAACAATGAGACTAAGCAAATCTCTCTTTTCGAAGCGTCGGGAGTAAAAGCAACAAAGAAATATTTTTATCAAAGCGGTGGTTATTACAATTATAATAATTCGAGCGGCAAAGGAAAAGTTGCAGTCGTAATGGAATTCGAGAATAAAAAGGATAATAACCTTGGTATGCCAATGCCTGCTGGAAAAGTAAGAGTTTATAAATCCGATGGAGAAAGCCTTGAGTTTGTCGGTGAGGATATGATCGACCATACTCCTAAAGACGAAAAAGTCCGGTTAAAAATAGGCGATGCCTTCGATATAACAGCCAACGAAGTTCAAACAGATAATAAAAGGATAAGCGATAAAGTAAACGAACAGGCTTATGAGATTACATTTAAAAATCATAAGAAAGAAAATGTAGTAATTGAAGTGCAGAGATATCTCGGTCTCAATTGGGAGGTATTGAGTTCATCAATAAATTATAAAAAGAAAGATTCTCAAAATATAATTTTCAAAGTGCCTGTCCCAAAAGACGGTAAAACTGTTTTAAAGTTCAGAGTTAGATATGTTTTTTAATCCTTAGCTATAAACCGCAATTAAAAAACCGGACTTGCCAAATTTTTATTTTTAACAAGCCCGGTTTTTAATTAATCTGCCAACGGTTTAATTCAACTTAACAGTTTTTTCAACCGCATTTAGTATTGTATCGTTTTTAACTAGGTCGGCTACTTTTTTAACATCATTAAATAAAAGACGATCGCTATCAAGCGGCTTGATAGCTTTACGTATTTCTCTATAAACAGTTGAAGTCCCGGTACCCGGTTTATGCGGTTTTAAAAATTCCAAGGCTTGTGCAGCTGTCATCAATTCAATTGCCAAAACGTTTTCCAGATTCTGCATTATACGGTAGCATTTTTGTGCCGCTATGGATCCCATAGAATTATGATCTTCCTGGTTTGCCGATGTTGGTATAGAATCAACACTGGCAGGATGAGCTAAAACTTTATTTTCGGAAACAAGACTGGCAGCAGTATATTGAGCAATCATTAAACCCGAATTCAATCCCCCGTTGTTTGCTAAAAATCTGGGCAGCCCGCTCAATGCTCCGTTAACCATTCGTTCTACTCTTCTTTCCGAAACATTTGCCAACTCAGACAAAGCTATACCCATGAAATCCATCGCCAACGCCATTGATTGACCGTGAAAATTACCGCCTTCAATATGTTCTTCGGTATCGGGAAAAATAATAGGATTATCGTTAACAGAATTAATTTCAATCCTAACTCTGGAGCATACATAATCTATTGCATCTCTCGACGCGCCGTGGATTTGGGGAACACAGCGGATAGAGTATGCGTCCTGTACTCTAACATCGTCTTTTAAATGTGATTTTCTAATATTACTATTTTTAATTAGAGCCAATACATTTTTAGCAGTAGTAATTTGTCCGGGGAAAGGACGAAGCTTATGAAGCTTCGGATCAAAAGCTTTATCTGTCGCCCTTAATGCTTCGTGAGAAAGTGATGCACTGATGTCGGCCATCTTAATTAATTTTTTAGCTCTAATTGAAATATAAGATGCAAATGAAGTCATCATTTGTGTGCCGTTAATAAGCGCTAGCCCTTCTTTAGCCTGCAGAGCCACCGGTTTTAATTTAAACTTCTTCAAGCCTGCAGATGCGGAAATAATTTTTTCAGCAGATGCATTATCATCCGTAATATTTTTAACTAATTGAACTCTGCCTTTTCCTATCATAGCAAGTACAAGATGTGAGAGTTGAACCAGGTCACCGCTTGAGCCGACCGATCCCTGCGACGGAACAACGGGAATAATATTATACTTTATCATTTTAATCAGCAGGTTAAGAGTTTCCAATCTTATTCCTGAATATCCTCTTGCCAGAGCATTTAGTCTGAGGAGCATCATAATTTTAACTATCATAGGCGGAAGATTTTCACCGCAACCTACAGCATGACTTAATATTAAATTCTTTTGAAGTTTTTGAATGTTTTCTTTAGAAATTTTTACATTAGAAAATTCTCCGAAACCCGTTGTAACTCCGTAAATAGATTCGCCTTTGTTCACCCACTTCTCCACTAAGTTGCGGGATTTCTTAATCTTAATTAAAGATTCCTTTGACAAAATTATTTCGGGATTATCAAAAAGGAATGTTTCAATTTGCTCTAATGTTAGAGACTTGCCGTCGATTATAAGTTTATTCTTGGCCATAAATTATTTTTTTTATTTTTTCCGAATTTTCTTTTCTTGTTCTATAAGTTATTTGCATTGTATTTTTACTATACTTTGTTGAAAGCACTTCGGCAAGAGAATGAATTGCAGCTGCTTTTTTTGTCTCAACAAGTTCAAGCTTAATTCTTTCTTCCACGTAAGACTCTTCTACAATATTCAAAATCATATCTTTCAGTTTTAAAATATTTATTCCTCTATGAGCGGAAACAATTATGCTTTTGTTAAAATGATTCATTGCATATTGAACTTTATTTTTATCGTTTACCAAATCAATTTTATTTAAAACCTTTATAATTTTTTTCCCGTCACAATCCAAATCCTTAAGTGTCTGTTCTACAACTCTTATGTGGTCCTCATAAAACGGGTGCGAAAAGTCTACAACATGTAGGATTATATCTGCATCCCTAACTTCATTAAGTGTGCTCTTAAATGAAGCGACAAGGTGAGGAGGTAATTTTCTTATAAAGCCTACCGTATCGCTAAGTAATAATTTTTGACTGTTCCCTATATCAAAAGATCTCGTTGTAGAATCGAGTGTAGCGAATAATTTATTTTCAGCCAAAACATCCGCTTTGGTCAATAAGTTAAATAATGTTGATTTACCTGCATTTGTATAACCAACCAAAGAAATTCTGGTAAGATTTTTCCTTCCCCTGCTTTGGGTTATCCTTTGAGATTCAATCTTCGATAATTTATCTTTAAGTAAGCTTATACGGTTCCTAATAATTCTTCGATCGGTTTCAATTTGTGTTTCACCGGGACCTTTTGTACCTATTCCGCCGAATTGTTTCGAAAGGTGTGTCCATGCTCTGGTTAAACGTGGCAGCATATATTGAAGTTGTGCTAATTCAACCTGAGTTTTAGCTTCTTTGGTTTTTGCTCTCGATGCAAAAATATCAAGGATAAGTGCACTTCTGTCTATTATTTTTCTGTCTAATAGTTTTTCCAAATTTCTTATCTGGACAGGCGATAAATCATCATCGAATATTATTAGATTAACTTCATTTATTTCAGCAAGATTAGCCAGCTCTTCAGCTTTACCTTTACCAATATAATACGCCGGATCAGGATTAAATTTGTCTTGTGTAATCTTAAGAATTGTTTCAGCACCTGCTGTATGTGCCAATTCTTCAAGTTCGGAAAGATGTTCGTTTACTATTTCTTTGCTGATTTCATTAGTATTTAGTGCTACTAATATTGCGCGTTCTGTTGTTTTTCTTGGTATTTCGATCATTTAAAAATTTTCTAATTTATAACAAATATTTAATTCTCAATTCATGTTAACTTATAAATTTTACGTATTATCTACCAATTCTTTTTTTGCATTCCTCGCTATCGCCATCTCAATAATCGCTAAAATAATTGCCAATAAAATAAAATATCGCCAAAGTTCCGAACCAAACCTGGATTGAAGTACTATTTTTGCCGGATCTTCATTTTTAGTGACATTAATAAATTTACCTTTGAATTTAATTTTCTTTAAGTAGTTTTCAAAGTCTTTAATAGTCAAATACTTAGTTACGGATTCAAGTGGGTCGGTATTTACCGAAAATTCATCGACAATATTTTTCCCGGAATATACTTTGTAATTTCCCGTTATACCGGTTTTTTTATACTCAATATAATTTGAGTTTGATTGATCTTGAAGATTAATATAATCTTCCGAATTATCCGGTCTTAGGATTTTTATCTGCGGTGAAGTATTATTTCTTAGATCAATCAATACATTATTACCTGCCAACGACTGGTCATCCGTTCTATCCTTTGAAGCAAGATAATATACCGACTTATTTATTAAGGGAGCAAATATTGTTTTGAGCGGGAAGTTAGTCCAGCTTAAAACAGGAGCCGTATTTAACAAGAAAATTTTTCCCTTTCCTCTTTTGAATTCACTTAAGAAAGATGAACCATCCATCAAAGAGATAATGCTTTCTCCTTTACCTCCCGGATTTATTTTAAAATAATAATATACCTCCGGTGATTCTATATTTTTCTTTTTGTTGTTTGCATACAAATCTTGAAATACCGGATGATTAAAATCTACTTTACCAAATTTAACCGGATTATCGGACGAGTTGATTTTTCCTACAGCAGCAACAGGAGGCGGAATGTTTAATTTCTTAGTAATTATTTGATAATTAGACAAAGTAGATTTCGATCCCGGCATTAAAAATATGCTGCCGCCTTCATTGAGATAAGATTTTAATCGATCAAAACCGCTTACTAAATTTAGGGAACCTATAATAAATACTACATTAAATTGTTTTAGGTTAATCGAAGCAACCTGCGAAAGATCTTTTTCAGTAATCTGTAAAGTTCCTGAATTGTTAGTGGCACTTAAAGCAAGATCGACAAATTTAGAATCGGAAGGTTCATCCGTAAATATAATTACCGGAATTACTTTGGGGACATAGAAGTTAATATATCTTTTATTATCCTGCATAATTTCATCGTCTTCAATTTCCGCAGAAGCATCGATAAATCCGGTTTCATTTACTATTACGCTCATTGATAAAATTTTTGACTCTCCGGGATTAAGCGAAACACTTTGCTGGGCTTTCCTTTTTCCATTAATAAACAATGACACGACAAGATTGGAAACTGCCTGGGAAGAATAATTTGTGACGGTAATATTAAAGCTAACAGGTTTATTTTTTTCAAAGATTTGAGTATTAAGTTTTAAACTATCGATTCCTATGTTATAAACTTTTTTACCTGAATAATCAAAAGTATAAAGCCTTACTTTATCGTTTAGCAATTGGCTTAAGTTGGAAAGAGAACCTTTACCGGCTAATCTTCCCTTTTGAAAATCGGAAAGCAAATAAATTTCTTTATTAAAATTTTGAGAACCGGAAAGTATTTTTGCCGCTTTGATTATAGAAGTGTTTAACATTCCGCTTGCATCAGAAATTTTTACTGCGTCTACCTGTTTTTGAAAATCGCTCAAATTGGTAGTCGTTTTAACATCGTTTTCATCTTGATTAGCTGTTAAAATTAAAGCCGCATCATCTCCTTCCTGGAGCTGATTTAATAATTCCTTTATCGTAGCTTTAGCTTGATTAAAATATGAGCCTTTTGCATCTACAACAGACATACTGGGAGTATTATCAAGAATAAAAACAGCAGTTGTTTTGGCAGCCGAAGTTGTGCCTCCGATGGCAATTCCCTTTAAAGTCGGGCGTGCAAATGCAGTTACCAGAAACAAAATAATCAACATCCGCAACGCCAAAAGCAGCCACTGCTTCAGTTTGATTTTACGGATTTTATTCTTTTGCAACTCCTTAAGAAATGCAAGTGTACTGAACTCAATCCGCTTTAGCTTTCTAAGGTTTAAAAGATGGATTAATACCGGAATTGATGCGGCTAATAATCCGAATAAAACTGCAGGGTTTAAGAAAATCATTGCTTAAACATATCTTTCAAAAGCAATAAAATCAAGATACTTGGAACTAACTTTCCAAGCAGGTTTATTAGTAGAAAAGAGAAAGAATTCGGGAATGTTGAATTGTTCAATTGCTAAATTGTTATATTATTTAATTTCAATAATAATTAAATGAATTAAGAAATCATTTAAAATGAAAACGACATCCAATAAATTATTAGATGCCGTTTAGATTAATCGTTTTCAGAATGTAATTCTGCAGCTTACTATAAAGTTGTTATTACTTATTAGCCTGTGCAATCAAGTTAAGAGCGCTGCCTGCCTTAAACCATTTTATCTGGGCTTCATTCATAGTATGGTTTAACAATGCTTCTTCCTGCTTGCCGTCTTTATGTTTAATAACTAGTTTAAGCTGTTTTTCAGGGGCTAATTCGGTTAATCCTTTAATACTAAACCTATCATCTTCATTGATTTTATTGTAATCATTAGGATCGGCAAAAGTTAAAGGAAGCATACCCTGCTTTTTTAAATTAGTTTCATGGATCCTGGCAAAACTTTTAACTATTATTGCTCTACCCCCGAGAAACCTTGGTTCCATGGCCGCATGTTCTCGGCTAGAACCTTCACCATAGTTTTCATCTCCTACAACCACCCAGCCGATTCCTTTCGCCTTATATTCACGTGCAACTTCAGGTACCGACTTATATTCCCCGGTGAAAACATTTTTAATTTTACCTGCATCACCTGTAAATGCATTTATTGCACCGATAAACATATTATTGGAAATATTATCAAGATGACCTCTAAATCTTAACCAAGGTCCGGCCATTGAAATATGATCGGTTGTACATTTACCTTTGGCTTTTAGAAGCAGGACTAAATCATTAATATCTTTTCCATCCCACGGACTAAACGGTTTTAATAATTGCAGCCTTTCGCTTTTAGGATCAACTTTTACATCAACATTAGAACCGTCTTCAGCTGGAGGTACAAAACCTTCTGCACCTCTGTCAAATCCTTTTGGAGGAAGTTCTTCGCCTTTTGGAGGATCAAGTTTTACCTTTTCTCCTTTTTCATTAACCAGCTCATCTGTTATCGGATTAAAAGACAAACTTCCGGCTATTGCCAGAGCAGTGGTCAATTCAGGGCTTGCAACAAATGCCAGTGTTTCAGGATTACCGTCATTCCTTTTAGCAAAGTTTCTATTAAACGAAGTTACAATAGTATTTTTTATTCCCGATTTAATATCCATTCTTTTCCACATACCAATACATGGACCGCACGCATTGGCAAGGATTAGTCCGCCGAAATCCGATAAGCTTTTCAATTGTCCGTCTCTTTCAATTGTGGCTCTAACCTGTTCCGAACCCGGTGTTATTGTAAATTGAGATTTTGCTTTTAATCCTTTTGATAGGGCTTGCTTGGCAATATTTGAAGAACGGTCTATATCTTCATAACTTGAGTTTGTACAACTTCCTATTAAAGCAACTTGAATTGCGTCCGGAAAATTATTTTCCTTAACCGCTTCCTTCATCTTTGAAATTGGCCATGCTTTATCCGGTGAAAACGGACCATTAAGATGAGGCTCCAATTCGTTTAAATTAATTTCTATTACCTGATCATAATACTTTTCAGGATTATTATAAACTTCTTTATCTGCAGTTAAGACATCGGCAAGACCTTCAGCAAGAGCGGCAACATCTGCACGGTTTGTGATTCTCAAATAAGCAGCCATTTTTTCATCAAACGGAAAAACAGAAGTAGTTGCACCTATTTCTGCACCCATATTACAAATAGTTCCTTTTCCGGTACAAGAAATAGATGTAGTTCCGTCACCGAAATATTCAACTATAGCGCCGGTACCTCCTTTTACCGTAAGTATGCCAGCTAATCTTAGAATAATATCTTTCGGTGAAGTCCAGCCGTTTAGCTTACCGGTTAATTTAACTCCGATTAGTTTAGGCCATTTTAATTCCCACGGC
>CAZHBJ010000130.1:0-9559 GCA_964530445.1 uncultured Ignavibacteriaceae bacterium | reverse complement strand
ATAATTGTTCCGCCGATCAGCGTACCGAGTGAACGCCCGACACACGAGACCTCAAAACTGTGTGTAAGTCTTGTATGAACGAAATCGCTTTCCGGCAGCGGGAATACCTGAGTTTTGTCCTGCAGTCTTCTAAAAGAAGAAGAAAAAACAATTCTGTCAAAGTCTCTTTGAAAGGGACTTCTGCCGTCATTTATTTTTTTATTAAACGGTTTTTCATCACAGAGTAATTTTCTTGAAAGAAGTTTTTGCCAGTCCAATTTGCATTCCTTTGATTTTTCTGTCTTTAAAATAGCAAAAAATTAAATCTTTAACTTTATATGCCCAAGCAAAATTTTCTTTCGCCAATGCACCTAGTGTTTTGTAACCGAAATAACTAAACTTGGCAGTCATGGTCCATACCATGACTGTGAGTTGATTTAATAATAAATCACGGCTATTGCTGTCACGGAATGGTCCGTGACAGCCGAATTCTATTTATAGAAGTGTTAGTTATTCAACACTGGATACAATGGATAGAATATTTCCCCTTTGTTTTAATAAAAAGAATTATAATTTTACTCAGGGGTTTTCAAATTATATGTTAGAAATCGGGAAGCAATATAGAATCAAAAATTTACCGCTAAAATTTAATTCTAACAAAACAACAGGGTATAATGCGTACTGCTGTATTTGTCTTCTTTATTTATTGTGTTGTCTCTTACGGACAAAGCAGACAGGGGAAGCTGATCGGACAAATTGTTGATGAACAAACCGGCAAGCCTTTAATAAATGTTAATATAACAGCACAACCCGGAAGATTTGGAACTGTTTCCGACTCGCTCGGCTACTTTAAGTTAATACTGCCTTTGGGTACTTATCATATTAAAATGAGCTATGTGGGATACGAGCCTTGGGATAGTTCCGTTATTCTCTCTAAAGATAGTAATTCAAAAAATCTTTTTATAAAATTACGGCAGACGGCAATAGGTCAAGAGGAGGTTCAAATTACCGGCAAAAAAGAAATTTTTTCTCATGTAACTCAAAAACTTGACAGACTGGATATAATAAGTATGCCGACTATTTACTCGGATGTTTTGAAAAGCGTAAAAATTTTAGCCGGTGTAACCTCTAATAATGAATTAACCAGCGGTTATAACGTACGCGGCGGTAATTACAATGAAAATTTAATTTACATTGACGGATTTGAAATTTACCGCCCGTTTCTTGTTACGAAGGGTATTGAAGAAAACCAATCCATAGTTAACGGCGATTTAATTGAAGATTTGAATTTTAACGGAGGGACTTTTTCGGCAAGACTTGGGGATAAGATGTCCTCCGCACTTGAGCTTACATACAATGATAACTTCGATACTACACTTCACGGCGTTGCAAGAACTGGCATTTTAAATTCGGGAATTACTCTTTATAAGCGATTCGGCAAATTAAATATTGCCGGCGCTTTAAGATATACTTACCCCAAGCTGTTTGAAACAAGCCTTCAAACAAAGGGAAATTATGATCCCGCATACTTTGATATCCAGCTGATTGCCAACTACAAGTTTTCTCAAAATTCAAATTTTGAACTATTGTTCATAAATGCTGTAAATAAGTTCTACCTAACTCCTTCAAACTGGCAGGGTAATTTTTCACCAGCACCGTTTGATGTAAGGCAAGTTGATTTGAAATTTTCGGGAAGCAACAACTACAATTTTAACACAAGATTATCCGGATTAAAATATAACATACGGCTTTCAAGAAATACCTGGTTATCAATTTTAGGCTCTATATATTCAACCGAAGAAAAAAATTATAAAAACCTTACAAGTGATATTTATTATTCCAATAATGCATATTATGCTAATCAGAATAAAGCATATCTTAAAACAAACTACGATTATGCGAACGATAATCTAAACATGGATACATATGAATTAAAACCAATACTTAAGTTTAAAATACAAAAGCATTCAATAGAAGCAGGGGCTGCATTCCGTTTTTATAAATTTACCAATACGGTAAATGAATCCGGGTACGAAACAGGGATAGATTCTGTTTTGATATCGCCATATAACATAAATCTCGTTCAAAATGTAAAATTTCCTTCATACAGCGGTTATATTGATGATATTATAAATTTCAATAAAAAAATACAGGCCGAAGCAGGAATAAGAATTCTCCGGTATGATTTCAGCAAAGAAACGCTTGTGAGCCCGCGTGTAAGTATTAATTATTATTACTCGGCTACAAGCTCATTTAATTTTAGTACCGGATTTTATTACCAGCCGCCTTTTTATTATGAGGTCAGTTATAAAAACATAAAAAATTCAACTACAACTCTAAAATCTCAGCGCTCAATTAACTTTATGATAAACTGGGAAACAAAAACACTTAACGGAACCAAGTATTCGTTTGATATTTATTATAAAAAGCTGGATAACTTAATTCCGTATTACATTGATCAATTGAAGCTGGTTTACGGTTATCAAAATAGTTACGAAGGTTATGCAAAAGGATTCGACTTCCAATTTGAAGGCGATCTGGTACAGGGAATAAAGTCGTGGATTGGATACAGCTACCTGGATACCGGAGAAAGATTAAAAGGGAGCGTTTCGGGTTATACACGCAGACTACCGGATCAGAGACATACGATAAAAATATTTTTGCAGGACAGGGTAAAAAAGCACCCTAACTTTCAGGCGCACGTAAGGTTTTTAATTGGTTCGGGATTATTATTCCACCCGAGGTACTCCGCTAAAGACCCGGTAACAAATAAATATTACATCCGAATCGATTCTTCGCAAACCGGGGTAATTCCGTTTTATTTTAGAACGGATATGGGATTATCGTACAAATTTATTTTTAATAAAAAAATGAACCTGGTTTTAGTTGTGGAAGTTTATAATGTATTCAATAAAAAGAATATTGTTTCTTATAACTGGTATCATGTATTCCCGCAGACTACTCAGCTGGTCGGCGTACCGATGATTCTCTCCGGACGCTTTTTCAGTTTGGATGTGCGGTATAATTTTTAATTTTGCGGCAGGCGAAGCGCATATTTAATATATGACTATTATTTGCAGAAAAGAGGCGGGTAACCACTTAATTAATTACACTTCTTGTTATTTTTTAAGGCTTGAATTATTTTATCTGTAATGATTTCTGAGAATGAAAAAATATTATTGCAATCGGTTCAGTTTATAAAATCCGTCGGACCGAAGCGTGCGGAAGCATTTAAGAAAATCGGAATAAATACAATTAAAGATCTTCTATTTTATTTTCCGACAAAACATCTCGATAGAACAACAACACTTACCGCCGCCAAAGCATACGGTTACCTTGTTAACGGTTTTGCAGGCGAACTAACCGTTATCGGGAAAGTAGTTGATAAAGAAAAAAGACGCTACGGTAAAAAAGAATTAATGAAAGTACAGTTTAGAGATAAAACCGGCTTTTTTGAGTGTGTCTGGTTTCAAGGTGTTCAATATTTTTATTCGGTTTTTAATGAAGGAGATATTTTTGCAGTTTCCGGTAAGCCGGTAGAGTCCAAGTATGGAAATCTTCAGTTTACGCATCCGGATTTTGATAGAATTACAGAAGAAGAATCAAATAGCTTTCTTAATACAGGCAAGATAATTCCTTTTTATAGAATTCCTAAAGAATTAAAAATTAAAAACATCGGCGATCTTAGTTTGAGAAGAATTATTAATTTCGCCGTAGAAAATTATGCGGATCATCTTAAAGAAAGCCTTCCCGATGACTTAATTAATGAACAGAATTTGATAGAGGTAATCGATGCCGTAAAGAATTTTCATTTTCCCGGCAGTAAGGAAAAATTAACTGCTTCCATTGCCAGGTTTAAGTTTGAAGAGCTTTTTTACCTGGAATTGCTTGTTGCCTTAAAAAAATATAATTATAAAAATAAACTGACCGGGCTCTCTTTGCAGGTAAAAAGCGGTCTTGTTCAGGATTTCTTAAAGATACTTCCGTTCGAACTAACCAAATCTCAAATTAAAGTGTTATCCGAAATTAGAAAGGATATGGAATCTCCGTTTCCGATGAACCGTCTTCTTCAGGGTGATGTTGGAAGCGGTAAAACTATTGTGGCATTAATTGCAATGCTGATTGCCGTAGATAACGGGTACCAGGCGGTTATGATGGCGCCGACGGAAATTCTTGCAGGTCAACATGCAAAAAACATTTCCAAATTGTTAAAAAACCTTTCCATGCTTTACAAAGGAAGAGAAATTAAATTGAGTTTACTGCTCGGCGGACATTCGGGGTCTGTAAAGGCTAAAAGACAAGAAGAAACGGAAATGAAAGAAGCGGATATAATTATTGGCACACACGCTTTGTTCGAAGAAAGAATTGAATTTAATAAATTGGGATTGGTTATTGTAGATGAGCAGCATCGCTTTGGCGTTACTCAAAGGGCTAAGCTTCAAAATAAAGGAATTACTCCGGATGTAATAGTAATGAGCGCCACACCTATACCGCGAACATTATCAATGACGATTTACGGCGATCTTGATGTTTCTACCATTAATGAAATGCCGAAGGGAAGAAGAAAAATAAAGACTTTGTTAAGAGGAGAGAGCAAACTCCCCGATATTTATAAATTTATAATCGATAAAGCAAAGAACGGCTGTCAGACATTTATAGTTTATCCGTTGGTAGAGGAATCGGAAAAATTAGAGTTAAAAGCTGCCGAGTCTTATTATAAAGCGTTAAAGGAGAGTTATTTTAAAAATATCAATGTCGGTTTAATACACGGAAGAATGAATTGGAATGAAAAAGAAGAGATAATGATGTTCTTCTTTGCAAAAAAATATGATGTGCTGATTGCAACAACTGTAATTGAAGTAGGGATAGATATTCCCGACGCAAACATAATTTTAATAAACGATGCTCACCGTTTCGGTTTGTCACAGCTTCATCAGTTGCGTGGAAGAGTTGGGAGAAGCGACAAGCAGGCGTACTGTGTTTTAGTCACAAAAGATGAGCTTGCTGGTTCGAATAATAAAAACCGGTTGGAACTTGAATACCTTTCTCCGACTCTTTTGGAAAGATACAAATCACAGGTAAGATTACAATCAATGGTTAATTACTCCGACGGATTTAAAATTGCCGAGATGGATTTAAAACTTAGAGGCCCCGGAAATATTTTCGGAACAGAACAGAGCGGCTTCCCGGAGTTAAAGCATGCAAACATTATTGAAGACGGTGAAGTCATTATAAAAGCTAAACAAGCGGCCTTCAAGCTTGTTGAAGAAGATCCTCATTTAACAAAACCTGCAAATAAAGTTGTAAGAAAAAATCTTATCGAGCACTATTCAAACAACCTGCGCTATGCAAAAATTGCTTAGCAAGTTTTGCTTTTAAAATATTTTAAAAGAATTTTAAGGAAAAATTTTTTTATATTAATAAAAAAAATTTGATTTCTAATTTTTTTTTGTTATAAATTTGACGTGTAAAAAAAATTTTGTTTGTCTTTAAATAAATTTTAAAGAGATTTTTTAGTTAAAAAATATTTTTCTGGAAAAAAGTTTTGGAAAAAAAATTTTTTTAGTGATAAAAAAATCTTGACTTAAAACTTTAATTAATTATATTTGCTAAAAAAAATTATTGGAGAAAATATTTTATCCTCTTTGTTCAATGTTAGATTGAACGTTGCATTAACTTTTAATGTCAAACCAGAAAGTCAAACTTTCCTCCAAAGCGTACCCCCTATTCCGAACTTAGGCAATACTCAGACGGAAAAGTCTGTTGATATGTATGCGGAATGGGATACATGGGATACTATTAATGCGGTTAAAAGTGCAATAGAATGTTTTCATAACTGTACTTTAATAGAAGCAAATGATTCTGCCTTTACAAAGTTAAAGGAATTGAAGCCCGATTTAGTTTTTAATATAGCCGAAGGTATAAATGGAATAAGCCGTGAAGCTCAAATCCCTTCGATGCTGGATATGTTGAAAATTCCATACACAGGTTCGGATCCTTTAACTTTGGCTACATGTCTTGATAAAGCCCGCGCAAAGGAAATTTTATCTTATTACAAAATTCCAAATGCAAAGT
Organism: uncultured Ignavibacteriaceae bacterium; assembly: GCA_964530445.1. Lineage (GTDB taxonomy): Bacteria > Bacteroidota > Ignavibacteria > Ignavibacteriales > Ignavibacteriaceae > FEN-1297. Next base: position 3,505 of record CAZHBJ010000130.1, on the reverse strand, counting down.
TTGTAATTGCAGACAGCCTGGAAAGCGTAAACACAATTAACCTGGAATTCCCGTTGATTGTTAAACCTATTTCCGAAGGATCCAGCAAGGGAATCTTCTCTTCTTGTTTTGTAAATAGCAAAACCGATCTTATGAAAGAAGTAGAGAAGATATTGGTTGAATACAATCAGCCTGCTTTAGTAGAGGAATTTTTACCGGGACGGGAATTTACGGTTGCAGTTATCGGAAACGGTAAAGAAGCTGAGGTGCTGCCGGTAGTTGAAATCAATTATAACGAATTTCCCGAAGACTTTGTACCGATATACTCTTATGAAGCAAAATGGATTTTAGATACAAAAGAAAATCCGCTTGATGTATTTTCGTGCCCTGCAAAAATAGATACCAATCTGGAATCAAAAATAAAGAATGTTGTGTTAAAGACATACAATGTTCTACGATGCAAGGATTGGAGCCGGATCGATGTACGGCTGGATAAAACTAATGAACCAAACATAATTGAGGTAAATCCTCTTCCCGGTATATTGCCGAATCCGGAAGAAAACTCTTGTTTTCCTAAAGCGGCACGTACCGTTGGATTAAACTATGAAGATATGATAAATAAAGTTCTTTTTGTCGCTGCTAAAAGACATAATTTGATATGAAGACAAATGCAAAAATTTTAGTCTGCTATAATTCTCCTTTAGGCATTTTCAGTATCTATAACGGCAAGCCCGCAGAGGCCGGATCAGCTTTAAATGATCTTTCCGAAACAGGCTTTTCTCATCAGATCGGGATTATCAAGAAAAGTCTTTTGGAAAAATTTACCGATGTTGAGACACTCCCGGTCGATAAAAACATTGAAAAATTTATTAGAACCTTGAACGACTATTCGCCCGATGCAGTTGTCAATTTTGTTGAATCGGTTGAAGGTATTTCATCATATGAATATTGCCTTGCAAGTATTTATCAATTGTTGGGATATAATTACACGGGGAACATTCCTTCCTGCTTAGGAAATTGTCTTAATAAAGAAAGAGCAAAGAACATTTTAAGGGCATTCGGAATTAATACACCAAAGTCCGTTTCGATTAAGCATAACGGTAAGCTTTCAGCTTCTCAAGTTAAACTAAAGTATCCTGTTATTCTTAAACTCTTAAATGAAGATGCAAGCATAGGCATTTCGGAATTTTCTGTAGTTAAAAATTTTAAAGAATTAAAAAAACAGCTTGCCTTTTTGCAGAAAACATATATGCAGGATATTCTGATTGAAGAGTATATTGAAGGCAGGGAATTAAACGTAGCAATTTTAGGAAAGTCAGTGCTTCCGATTTCGGAAATTACTTTTAAAGGATTACCAAAAGACTTACCCAAAATTGTTACTTACGACGGCAAGTGGATGGAGGATAGTATTTATTATGACAATACAAAACCCGTCTGCCCTGCTAAGCTAAATAAAAGAGTTAAAAAGAAGGTGGAAGATATAGCCCTTCTTGCTTTTGAAGCTTTAAACTGCAGAGATTATGCAAGAGTAGACATCCGTTTAGATAAGGTTGGTATACCTTTTGTTATAGAAGTGAATCCGAACCCTGATGTTTCTACAGATTCGGGATTTGCAAGAGCAGCTGCGGCTGCAGGAATGTCTTATTCGGATTTATTGGGCAGAATTGCCGACTTTGCTTTAATTAGAAAAAAAAATGATACGCAAAATAAAGCCAGCTGATGCAGCTGCAATAGAAAATATACTGAAAAAAATACCGACGTTTACCGGTGAAGAAGTAAATGTGGCAATGGAACTTGTTAGCATTGCGGTTACAAACCCTCAACAAACCGATTATCACATTTACGTTTATGAAGACGAAGGTAAGATTTTAGGATATCATTGTACCGGCAGAAGGCCTCTTACAGATGCAGTGTATGATTTATACTGGATTGTTGCCGATCCGGATTCTTCTGTAAAAGGAATAGGTAAAAGTTTGTTAGAGCATGCGGAAGATTTTGTTAGTGAAAATAACGGGAGATGGTTTTTAGCCGAAACCTCTTCTATTGAAAGTTATTCTAAAACACGAAATTTTTATTTGAGAAATAATTTCTCAATTGTGGCGCAGATAAATGATTTTTATAAGGTCGGCGACCATTTAATGGTGTTTGGAAAATATTTAAAGTAAATAAAAACAAACAGAGGCTAAGTCATGGAACTGTGGCAGCAAATGATCAGAGACAGTGTTCATACTGTCGATGAACTTGTGGAAAAATTTAATATCGATAGGAAAGTTGCAGAAGATTTGGATGAATTTTTCCAGGCTAGAATCAATCCCTACTATTTAAGTCTAATCCGTCATCCCGGCGATCCTATATGGCGTCAATGCGTACCGGATAAAGCGGAACTTGAAGATTGGGAAGCAGATGACGATCCATTAATGGAAGATGCTATGAGCCCGGTCCCAAATATTACTCACCGCTATCCGGATAGAGCATTATTTCTTGTTACGAGCCAATGCGGTCTATACTGCAGGTTCTGCACAAGAAAAAGAAAAGTGGGTGATTATGAAAAGATTTCTATGAAGGGATTGGAAAGTGCTTTTAAATATCTTGAACAGCACACCGAAATTCGTGATGTAATAATGTCCGGCGGTGATCCCTTGATGCTAACAGATATTATGCTCGAAAAAATCCTTCAAAGATTAAGATCAATTCCCCATATAGAAATTATACGGCTTGGTTCAAAAATGCCGTGCGTGCTGCCCCACCGCATTACACCCAAGCTTTGCGATATGCTTAAGAAATATCATCCTATTTATTTAAATACACACTTTAATCACCCGTGGGAAATTACACCGGAAAGTTCAAAAGCCTGCCAGATGCTTGCCGATGCAGGGGTTCCGGTTGGAAATCAAATGGTGTTAATGAAAGGTGTTAATGACGATCCTGCCGTTGTTAAAGAATTAATGCAGAAGCTGTTAAGGATTAGAGTGCGTCCTTATTATATGTATATGGCTGATGAAACAAAAGGCGCAAATCACTTCCGTACTTCTATTGAAACAGGACTGGAAATTATTGAAAACCTGCGAGGACATACAAGCGGTTTAGCTATTCCTCATTTTGTTATTGATGCACCCGGCGGCGGCGGAAAAATTCCGTTACTGCCGAAATATGTTATCCATCAAGATGAAGATAAAATAATACTGCGAAATTATCAGCACAAGATATTTTCATATAAAAATTATAAAGATAGAAATAACCCGGAACGCAAAAATGGTAAAAATGGTAAGAATGGAAAAACAAAAGTTAAAGAGTTGGAGTTTACCAGGATTGAACTTCCGGTTTTAGAGGAAATAGAGAATTAATATATATAATAGGGATTTGAAGATTCAAATCCCTTACTTTTTTTACTTAAGCAGAATCATCTTTTTTGTTGAAATAAAATTTCCGGCTCTCAACTGATAAAAATATACCCCGCTGGCAAAATTCGAAGCGTTAAACTCAACCTCATAATTACCCGGCTGCTGTTGTTTGTTTACTAATGTAG
>CAZHBJ010000129.1:0-9660 GCA_964530445.1 uncultured Ignavibacteriaceae bacterium | reverse complement strand
GCAAACTAAATAATTTATATTCTTAATTTATCCAAAAGCCGGACCATATCTTCCGGAAGAACGGAATCAAAGCGAACAAGTTGTTTTGAATGGGGATGAATAAAGCCGAGCGTTTTTGCATGCAATGCCTGGCGCGGCATGATGTCTAGAAGATTTTGAACCCTGTTTTTTATTTTGGGCAGATTTGAACCGTAAACAATGTGCCTGCCTCCGTAAGTAGGATCGCCGAATACTGGATGGCCGATACTTGAAAGATGAACACGAATCTGGTGTGTTCTGCCCGTTTTTAAATTTAATTTCAATAGCGAAGCAAATTCGAATTCTTCTAAAATTTCATATAAGGTAGTTGCGCTTTTTCCTTCATTTTCACTTACTGCAAATTTTTTTCTATCCGACTTACTCCTTGTAATATTAAAATTTATTTCTCCTTTTTTGTCTTTAAACAAACCCCAGGTAACTGCCCAATACTCCCTTTCTATCGAATGTTTGGAAAACTGTTCGGCAAGTTTAGCATGAGTCCAATCATCTTTAGCAACTACTAAAAGCCCGCTTGTATCTTTATCAATCCTATGAACAATTCCAGGTCTGCCGGCCTCATTTAAATTACTTAGATTTTGAGAATGATATAACAATGCATTTACCAATGTGCCCGTATAATTTGCATAGGCCGGGTGCGCAACCATCCCGGCAGGTTTGTTCACTATAAGCAAATACTCATCTTCATAAATAATATTTAAGGGAATTTCTTCAGGCTCCGCTACTTCCGGACGCGGAGTGATGGGAATAGTTGCTTCTATTATATCACCCGGCTGAACTTTATAATTCTGTTTTACAAAAATTTTATTAACGGTAACAAGATTTGCTTCAATTAGTTTTTGAACTTTTGAGCGGGTTGCATTTTCCAGGCTGTTTACTAAAAATATATCGAGGCGCTCCTTCTTTTTTCCGTCAGGAATTACTATGCGGTATGTCTTCTCCTTTATCAGGTTCGCCATTATTTAAATCTATATTTTCTTGGGGTTTATTTAAGTCATTCGCAATTTTCGGATCTGCATCATTTAAAGCAGTTGAGTTATTTATAACAGATGCTTCATAGCCGGTTTTAATTTCAGCTTCTTTTTTATTTTTCCCGTAAAAGAAAATCAGAATAAATACACCGATTGTAACCGAAGCATCGGCAAAATTAAAAATCGGCCAGCGGTTAAAACTTCTGCCGAATAAAGTAAACCTAAAAAAATCAAAATCTAAAAAATCAACTACTCTTCCGTAAAATAACGGGGCGTAATGATAAAAGATACCGTAAAACATTCTGTCAATCAAATTTCCAATCGCACCGCCTAGTATGAAAGCAACTGCGAGCCGCAGCGACAAGCGTTTGTTTCGAATTACATAAAGATAAATCAGCAGGCCAATACTTGCTACTAGGGAAAAAACCGAAATCCACAGCTTCAAGCCGGAGCCGGGATCAAAGCCAAACGCCATACCGGGGTTTTCAATAAATGTGATTCGAAAGAAATTTCCGATCACCGGGATCTGCTCGCCCTGGTACATGCCGGCATAATAAATTTTCAAGAAAGGGATTGAAAATCCCTTTACAAGTAATTTTGAAACCTGGTCGATTATTATAATGGAAAGAGAAACAAATAAAACTCTCAATCTATTCCTTATTATCTGCCAGATAATTTTCAACGGCAGGGTTTATTTCATTTTCAATATTTCTTTGCCAGTTAAGAGCAAACAATAGCAGTATTACACCGGACGTAACGGATAAATCGGCGAAGTTAAAAACATAACTGCCGAATAGTCTGTCAAAAATAAAAAAATTAAAAAACTTAAGATTGAAAAAGTCAACAACTTTTCCGTGGAATAGAGGTCCGTAGCCGTAAAATACTCCATAGAAAATTCTGTCAATCAAGTTCCCGATTGCCCCGCCTAGAATTAGTGCAATAGCAAACCGCAAGCTGAATATTTTATTCCTGCTTCTATAGAGATAAACAGCCAGCCCAATACTAGCTATTAATGTAAATAATGAGATGAGAAATTTAAAACTATCGCCGAAATATATTCCAAATGCGATACCGGGATTTTCAACAAAAGTAATATTGAAGAAATTTCCAATTAAAGAAATTCTCTCTCCCTGGTACATACCGTGTATACTTAAATTTAAAAAAGGTATCGAAAAGCCTTTAACGAACAGCTTGGAAAGCTGATCGACCAATACTACTCCAAACGAAAAAAATAAAACCTTCACACCAAACCTTCTTTACAAAATAAATCATTCAAATTATAATAAACACATAACTAAAAATTTCGATCTTTAATTCTTTATCTTCTTTCCTGTCTTTGTTTAATAGGCAGACAAAGCTGGCTATGCGGCACTGCCTCGAGCCTGGCTTTGGGTACCAGCGGACACGTATCGCAAAGATGCTGAGGTTCTTCAATACATTCGATGCATATTCCGTAAGTGCCGGCATCAATTCTTTTTAGCGCATCTTCCAAGTAACCTAAAAATTTATTTTCTCTCTGCGCATAGAGAAAAGTCTTTTCTCTTTCCATTGCATCGGTACCCTGTTCCGCCATATGCAATGAATAAGGCGAGTTTTCATTTATATATTCACCTGTTGTCGGATCCAACATTTGTTCTTTTAAATTCTGAAGCTGTTCAATTATCTCATCTCTCTTAGCAAGTATAATTTCCTTAAAATGATCCAAATCCTCTTTACTGTAACCTTTTATATTTTCAATTGCTTTAGCACGAATTTCTGCCGGGCTCGGTGATTCAATTACAACTTCCGGCCCTTTTTCTTTCACAATTTTCTTTCTTGGCATATTAGTCTTTTTTCCTGTCTTTTTTTCTTTAGTTTTATTTGAATTTGTAGTTATTTTTTTTGCTACTGTTTTTTCTTTTGCAGCAGTTGCTTTTTTAATAGTTTTTTTCTTTACCGGGGCCGCCTTTTTCTTTGCCGGGACCGTCTTTTTTACTGTTTTTTTCACTGCTTTTTTAGCAGGAGCTTTTGCAGCGGTTTTCTTTGTCTGTTTAACAGCCTTTTTTGCTTTTACGGTTTTTGCCGGTTTAGCTGCTTTGGTTGTTTTTTTAGAAACTGTTTTTTTAGTTGTAGATTTCTTAGCCATAGTACGGCCTCCTTTTGTTAGGAAATAACCCTTTCAATTTGTATAGAGCAATCGTATTCTCCGATTTTCCAATCTTGATTAAATCCGCCGTTGAATTTAGATTCATTAGCTAATTCTTCAGCGAGAGTTTCATTTGAAATATAACCATTAAATAATTTTACTGCCTTAACAAGCTTTTCACTTCCGTAAAATTTTATTTTTATTCTATCGGTAACATCGAAGCCTGAATCTTTTCTCATATTCTGAATTCTATTTACAAATTCCCTGGCTAATCCTTCCGCAATTAATTCTTCGCTTAATTCCGTATCTAGCGCAACCGTTACGCCTTCTTCCGTTTCGACAAGCCAGCCGGTTATTTCCGAACTAATAATTTCCACATCTTCCCTGCATATTTCTATATCTTCATCGTCAACCTTAGTCTTAACCTTCTCGCCTTTTTCAAGTAAAGCAATTTCATCTTTACCTAAGTTCTTTATTAAATTTGAAACAGCATTAACCTTCTTACCGAATTTAGGTCCTATTGATTTAAAATTTGCCTTAGCCGATTTGGTAACGATTTCCGAATCGTCTTTTAAAACAATAAGTTCTTTAACGTTAACTTCATCAAGTATCACTTCCTTCATTTTGCCGAGAGCTTCACGCTTAGAATTATCTACAACAACCATAATTTTACTTAAAGGCTGTCTCACCTTCAAATTATTTTTTGCCCTCATCGATCTTGTAAGATATACAACTTTTTGTGCAATGTCCATTTTATCTTCAAGCTCTTTTTCCAGGTAAGTTGATTTGGGAAACTGCGTTAAATGAACTGATTCGAAGTCTTCATTTGATGTAACAGAGTTTAAGTTCTGATATAACTCCTCGGATATAAAAGGGGCAAAGGGAGATGTTAATTTTGAAACCGTGATTAAGCATTCATATAATGTTTGATATGCGGACAGCTTATTTTCATTCATTTCCGATTTCCAGAACCTTCTTCTGCATCTCCTAACATACCAGTTTGAAAGATGATCGATCGTAAAATCGGAGACAGCCCTTGCCGCTTTTGTTACCTCATAAGCATCCATCATTTCTTCGTAATCTTTAATAAGTGAATTTAACTTGGAGATAATCCATCTGTCTATTTCAGGTCTGTCTTTATGAGGAATTAATTTTTCTTCAAACTTAAAATTATCGATGTTCGCATATAAGGCAAAAAACGAATAGGTATTTAATAACGTACCGAAAAATTTTCTCTGAACTTCCACCAGACCTTCCTGGTCGAATAATGTCGGTCTCCAGGGCGGACTGTTTGTAACCAGGTACCATCTTGTTGCATCCGCACCGTACTTGTCGAAGAGTTCAAACGGATCAACAGTATTACCTCTCGACTTGGACATCTTCAAACCGTTTTTGTCGAGTATAAGTTCGTTAACAATTATATTTTTGAATGCAACATTATCAAACAGCATTGTTGCAATTGCATGCAGCGTGTAAAACCATCCCCGTGTTTGATCGATTCCTTCACAAATAAAATCAGCCGGGAATGAATGTTTCTCAAACCATTCCTTATTTTCAAACGGATAATGATATTGTGCAAACGGCATTGAGCCGGAATCAAACCAAACATCAATTAATTCTGGAGTGCGTTTATATATCTTACCGCCGCGTTCAAATAAAATTTTATCCACAAACGGCTTATGAAGATCTATATTAACTACATCTTTAACCGAAACTCTTTTTCCATCCTCTTCAATAAAACCTTCCTTTAATTCATCAACACTGCCCACTGCAAACATGTCGCCGTCTTCAGTAACCCAAATAGGCAGCGGCGTCGCCCAAAACCTGTCGCGCGACAACGCCCAATCTTTATTTTCTTCGAGCCAGTTACCGAATCTGCCTGAACCGACTTCCGGCGGCTGCCAATTTATTTCTTTGTTTAGTGCTACCATGCGATCCGCAATTGATGTCGTACGGATAAACCACGATTCACGAGCATAATAAATAACCGGAACATCTTCATGACGCCAGCTAAACGGATAAGAGTGTGTAATCGTTTCTTTTCTATAAAGAGTGCCTTCCGCTCTCATCTTTTGTATAATACCTTTATCAGCGTCTTTAACAAACTGACCGGCAAAGTCCGTTATTTCCTTAGTAAAAGCTCCGCCTCTTGTTACAGGCTGAAGCATCGGAAGATTATATTTTTTTGAAAGCTCATAGTCATCGGCACCGAAGGCAGGTGCAATGTGCACTATTCCGGAACCGTCTTCGGTACTTACAAAATCACCGAGCGTAACAAAGAATGCTTTCTTATCAACTTTTAAATAATTAAATAACTGCTGATATTCTATTCCTTCAAGATCTTTACCTTTTAATTCTTCAACTATTTCATATTCGCCGTCGATTACCGATAATCTTTCCTTGGCAAGAATAATATTTTTATCGTTATGTTTTATTTTAACATATACTACATCTTCCCCGACAGCCAAAGCAACGTTGGAAATAAGCGTCCATGGAGTTGTGGTCCAAACTAAAAAATAGGCATCTTGATTTTTAATTTTGAAAAGGACATATACGGACGGGTCTTTAGTTTCCCGGTAGCCTAAAGCAAGTTCGTGAGAAGACAGCACAGTTTCGGATTTCGGATCCTGGGGAACAATTTTATAATCCTTATAAATTAATCCTTTATCAAAAAGGGTTTTTAATGCCCACCAGACGGACTCAATATAATCATTCTTTAAAGTAATATAAGCATCACCAAGATTTATCCAGTAACCCATACGGGTTGTCATTTTTTCCCAAAGGTCTAGATATGTAAAAACAGATTCCCTGCATGCTTGATTATATTTTTCTACACCGTATTCCAGAACTTCGCTTTTATGCTTTATCCCGATCTTTTTTTCAACTTCAATTTCAACCGGCAGTCCGTGTGTATCCCACCCTGCTTTTCTTTCAACTCTAAATCCTTGAAGCGTTTTATACCGGCAGACCAGGTCTTTAAGAGCTCTTGCCATAACGTGATGAATACCGGGTTTCCCGTTTGCAGTCGGAGGACCTTCGTAAAAAGTAAAAGGCTTGTTCTCATCCCTTGACGAAATACTTTTCTCAAATATCTTGTTATCTTCCCAGAATTTTAAAATCTTTTCTTCAATTTCCGGGTAATTTATTTTTTCTAAATTTTGTTTGAACATTAATAAATAAGATTTTTAAATTTAACGGTAAAAACAGAACAAGGAGCTATCCGATTTCTTCATATCTTTTAATAAGCTCTTTTTCTGCATGAATAAACTCTTTTAATTCTCTTTCAATTCTTTCCTTTTTAAGGAAAGTGTTTTTAGCTGCTGCTTCGGCATCGTTAATAATTTTTTGTGCGTTTATTTTTGCTTCCTTAATTTCAAGTTCGGCTTCTTTTTTGGCATCCCTTACAAGATCTTCATATGTTTTCAGCTTTTCTTTAATAACCATAGATTCTTTTTGAGCGGATAAAATTTCCACAACAGCCATTCCGAAAAAAGCCATTGCACCGAGAGTAATATCTCTTAAGCTGTAAAGTATTAAATTTTCAGTCAATAATTCATTAGCTGAAAAATAATCACGGAAAAATGAAATCATCAACACACTTAAAATTGTTACGGCAATAATCATTGCAAAAACAATTTTACCTCCATGCCTCCAGCCAAGAGTTTTGTTTATAAACCACCCGCATGCAAAACAGAGAAGGGAAAGAACAAACCAAACGGCAAAATTGTTATCTCCGAACCTAAAAAGACTTGTATTTAGAAAGTTTGAAGCAAACATTAAAACCCCCAGCAGGCCGGGAGTTAAATAATAATGTAACGATTTCTTTTCCATTATATCCTCTTAATGACTTCTTTCATTATTAATGTCATTTTAGGTTCTGTTGCCATTGCCGTGGCAATAATCTCTTCAACGTTTGCCGGTTTAAGAGAATCCGGGAAACACTCATCGGTAATAATACTTATTCCTAAAACTTTTATCCCCATATGATTTGCAACTATATTTTCGGGTATTGTAGACATGCCTACAACATCCGCACCCGTAGCTCTTAAGAACCTGTATTCTGCTTTTGTTTCAAGGTTTGGGCCGGGAACAGCTACATAAACACCTTTTTGCACTTTAATTTTATTATCGAGTGCTGCATTTTCGGCAATTTTTAAAAGTTCATGATCGTACGGTTCGCTCATATCGGGAAACCTGGGCCCGAGTTCATCTTCGTTCTTTCCTATTAAAGGATTGTCTCCCAGCAAGTTGATATGATCAACCATAAGCATAACATCGCCTCTTGAGAAAACAGGATTCATTCCGCCGCATGCATTGGAGACCAGTAATGTTTTTACTCCAAGAAATTTCATTACTCTTACCGGGTAAGTAATCTGCTGCATGGTATAGCCTTCGTAATAATGGAAGCGTCCCTGCATTGCAACTACTTTTTTATCGTATATAGTACCGAAAATCAATTTACCCTTATGAGATTCAACTGTAGACAAAGGGAAATGAGGAAGATCGGAATAATCGATTTCAAGTTCGATATTAATATCTTTTACCAAACCGCCCAGCCCGGTTCCCAGAATAATTCCTACCGGATATTCATCTTTTGTTTTTTCTTTTATTACATTCAGCGTTTCGTTTATCTTAGAGATTAAATCATTCATTAAATTTACAATAGTTTGTTTACAATATCGTCGACGTTTATATCAACTTTTTTGGATTGCTCTATCTGCTTTGCCGAAGCAGCTTCTTCGCCGGCATCTTCCACTTTCATTTCAAGCAGATGAGCCTGGGAATTTATTATTGACTTTAAATTTGCAACTATCAAATCTCTTTCTTCTCTTAAATTTATTACCGCATTGCGAATATCGTTTGCATTCTCCCTGGCTTTTTCCAGAATTTGAGACGCTTTTATTTCCGCTTCTTTTATTATTAAGCTTGCCTGCTTTTTAGTAGATTCGATTGATTTGGTTGAAGACTCCTGAGCTCTAAGCAGCGTGTCCTGCAGGCTTTTTTCAATCTTTCTGAATTCCGTTAGTCTTACTGTTGCGTTTTCAAGTTCTTTTTTTAATGAATCGTTTTCTTTCTGCAGCGATTCAAACTCATCGGCAAGTTTTTCAAGAAAAGCCTGAACTTCATCTTTATCGTAACCCCTCATGCTTTTATTGAAAACCTGCTTTTTAATATTAATGGCGGAAACCATCATAGGTTCTCCTTCCAATCTTTTGTATAATCTCTTTCACCGAATATTGCCGAACCGATTCTTAACATGGTGGCACCTTCTTCTATTGCAATTTCATAATCCGAAGTCATTCCCATCGACAATTCTTTAATTTTCAAACTTTCGGAATTTAATCGTTCTTTTAATTTACGCAATTGGCTGAAACTTTTCCTGATTAAATTTTGATCTTCGGTAAACGGCGCAATTGTCATCAAACCGACAAGATCAATGTTTTTGAAATCCTCGCAATAAAACGCCAGGTCTTTTATTTCGCTGTAATTTGTTAAACCTGATTTTGATTCTTCATAAGAAGTTTTAACCTGTAAAAGAACTTTCTGAATTTTATTATTCTTAACCGCGTATTTATTAATTTCGGAAGCAAGCAAGAGTGAATCTACTGAGTGAATATATTCTGCGGAATTAACAACAAACCGAACTTTGTTTCTTTGCAAATTTCCTATAAAGTGCCAGGTTATTTTATTCCCCAGTCTTTCATACTTAATATTTAATTCTTGTGCTCTGTTTTCGCCGAAGTCTTTAATACCGCAATCGAATGCTTCATCTATTTTTTCAGTGCCGAAATTTTTGGAAACAACTACTAATTTTATTTCCGAAGGATCGCGGTTAACTTCTTCGCATTTCCTTTTTATTGTTTCTCTTACCTTCTGTAAATTTTCAGCTATCATAGTAAAATTAAGATTGTGAATTTATGGCTTTTATTATCAATAATCAACGTTAAATGACAGGTTCACCGAGATATCTCAGGGCTTATAAGAGTTTTAATTGTATTCAAATAATAAGGAAAAATCAACTAATCGGCAAAATTTTAAGTAAAATTCTTTTTCATAATATATTTGTCCGAAATTTACTTTAAGATAATAAGATAAATGTTTGCAATTTCTTAATTAGATAAGGAAATAAGTTTAATTTTTCCAGGTAGAACTTTTTCACAAAGGTTAAAACCGGAAATAAGGTTTGAAAGTGAAATTATATTCTATATTAATCTAAAAAGAAATAGGGCAAATAGAGACCTTATTAAGTTTTACAACCTTAGTAACCTGATCAAAACCCAGTACAATAACCTTATTACCTTATTCTATAATAGTAAAAATAAAAAAATGTTTGAAACAACTTTTTGTTGATTAAAAAATGAGGATGTTTTCTATTCAGAATAGAAGCCTAACAAAATATTTTATTTATCAAGCTTATTCTATGTGTAAAATTTATTTTAGATATTATTGTTTTATAGCCATTTATATCATACCTGTCCAAAATAAATATAATAGGCTTATATAAATAAATACTTATAATGTTTTAAT
>CAZHBJ010000128.1:0-9878 GCA_964530445.1 uncultured Ignavibacteriaceae bacterium | reverse complement strand
AACTGAATATAGACTATATTATTCCGGGTTAGGAGATGATGGCCTATATCATATTGGCGTCGCTTTCGAGCAATGAAAATAGTTTAGCTTATTTTTATTAAGTAATTTAAATAGAATTGTTTTGGGGGGATAATCTTGAAGAAACGAATTCTTATATTTTTAATTATTTTGACTACAATTTATTTTGGCTGTTCAAATAATTTAGTTTCTCCTTCCTTAAGTAAGGCATCCGAATCAGGCCAAGTTGCTTTGAAAATCAGCAGCGATAGTATTCCTAGTAATGTTGTAAAGGTAATTGCAATATTAAGCCGAAGCGGGGAAGATACATTGACAAATAGTGTTGAGCCGATATCCGGTAAAACCGCATCATTAAATTTTACAAATGTAGTAGTAGGTATGTGGCACTTAAAAGTGAATGCTGATGATAACAACGATAAAGTTTTATATTCAGGCGAAACTGACATAGTAATTCAAAGTAACGTAACGACAAGGGTTAATCTAAATTTAATGCCGGTAAAAAGCAGTACCGGAAGTATTATTATTACAATAAATTGGGGAAATACTAATGGTAGTTGGATAGACTATTCAGGCAATCCCGTATTTGATGCAGTTGATTCGAATAGCCCTTTTGGTGAAACAAGCCCTAAAATATTAGTGGAAGATTCCGTTTTGAAAATGTGGTATCGTCAACAAGGTGCATCAGGGCACTCGACAATTGGCTATGCAGTTTCAAACAATGGAATTAATTGGACTATTCCGGTAGATCATCCTGTTTTATACACAGGTGCTTCAGGTGAATGGGATTCATATGCCGTAACAGATGGTGTGGTACTAAAAGAAAATAATTTTTATAAAATGTATTATAGAGGTACTGATGTCCATGATGGTTATGCAGCTATAGGATTAGCCATATCATCCGACGGAATAAATTGGGAAAAATATCCTAATCCTATTTTGACTCCGGAAGGACCCGAAATTGCAATAGGTCCGGAAGATATTATTAAAATAAACAATAAATACTATCTATATTACAATATGTTAAATAATGGGAAATTAGCGGTCGGGTTAGCATTTTCAAATGATGGAATTAATTGGGAAAGATATAAAGGAAATCCTATAATATTTCCCACATTACCATGGGAGGGCAATGGGACATATTTTTCATCAATAATTTATGAAAACGGTAATTTTAAAATGGTATATACGAATTCTAATGAAAACATTGAGGCTTTTGGAAAAGCTGTTTCGTCGGACGGAATAAATTGGGAAAAAGTTGGCGCTAATCCATTTTTTACTAGTAATGAAACTGCAAGTCATTGGGCCAGTAAAATTACCTATCCGTTTTTAATAAAATATCAGGGAAAGTTTAGAGTATATTATAATAATAGCCGTCCCTATGATGGCATATATAAAATTGGTTTTGTTGAAAGCTCAACATTTTAAATTTTATTTGATTGTTGTTATGATATCAAGTGTTATTTTAAAGACAACATCTCTAAATAATTAGAAGAATCAAAAGTAGGGAGCTTCTGCTTTTTGAATTTTGGAATTAATATTTGGAATCAAATAAATCTTTTTTAGATCAAGTGATTTTATAAATTCAAATAGCAGTAAATCTATCTTTATAAGTATTTCTTAAAATATTTTACGGGGATAAAATGAAATATATACTTTCCGCAATATTACTACTCTTGTTTATTTCGTATGGCTGTTCAAATAATACAATATCAAAAAATGAATCCACAAACGATAATTCCGGTAAGGCTTCGTTGGAATTTAGAAATCCTGGAATCCCGGCTAATGTAGTTAAAATTACCGCCTTCTTAACTAACGGTAATACAGACACATTATCTCGTACATTAAATGTATTATCTGATTCTACAGCGTCAATAAGTTTTATAGGAGTTCAAAAAGGGAAATGGAATCTAAAAGTAATAGCACTAGATAGAAAGGGAAGAACAATTTTTTCGGGCAAGGACTATGTGTTGATACAACCCGGAAAGATTTCGAAAGTAAATCTTAATTTAATTCCTGATGATAAATATACAGGCGGAGCAAAAATTACTGTTAATTGGGGAAAACCAAAGGTAAACTGGATAGATTCTCCAAACAATCCGATTTTTACCGTGATGGAAAATCCATCACACCCCATTAGGGTAAGTACATCAAAAATTATTTTTGATAAGGGCATTTTTAAAATGTTCTATTTGAGTGGTTATAATTCCGGGGAACCTAATATTTGGTATGCGGAATCAACAGACGGCATTAAATGGAAAAATACTTTGGAGGAACCGATATTTGAACGTGATACTAGAGGCACGTGGGATGATCATACAGTAGTCCCAGGAGCTATTATAAAAGATAAAGATGGAAATTATAGATTATACTATAACGGTTGGAGCACTCCGGAAGGTAAATGGCAAATAGGGCTTGCTTTATCAACCGATTGTGTACATTGGCATAGATATCCGTTTCCTGTTTTAAGAGCCAACGATTCAAATGAATTTAAAATTGGGGTTGTATCTGTCTTAAATATCAACCAGCTATATTATATGTACTATTCATCCAGTCCAAGTGATAATTACAATAATATGAGAATAAATTTGGCTTTGTCTAATGACGGTATCCACTGGACAAGATATTCAAAAAATCCGATCTTAATACCGACTTTTCATTGGGAAGGAATTGGCGTTACTTTTCCTGCAGTAATTTATGATAATAATCGTTTTGTAATGGTATATAGTAACGAGGACAGAACAAAGTTGGGAATTGCCTATTCTACGGATGGGAAAAAATGGGATAAAAATTCAAAATACGAATTTAGTATTCAAATGACATCTAATAAATATAGTCAAATTAATTATCCGTTTTTGATAAAAGTTAATAATGAATATAGACTATATTATACAGCTACTACCAAAGGAAATTCAATGCAAATTTGTTTAGCGCAGGCATCCAAGCTGTAATTAATTAAAACAGTGATTTGACGATAATTTAAATAACTAATTAATCGAAGTATTTTTAGTATTACTATTAAGTATAGTTAATTTATTTCCATAATAGATGCAAGTTCTTTACAAATATTTACCCTGTCAAATTTTTTAATGCTTGATATATTTGTATTAAACTTTATTACGTTTTCAAAAAATTCTCCTGCATCCTGATTATAATGAAATATCATTCCAGCATTCGCTTCGGTAATTATTTTTTTTACTTCCTCGTTATCATCTCCAAAGGCTATTATCGGTTTCCCGGTTCTTAAATATTCAAATAGTTTACCCGGAACATGCCGCTTTTCAGTTGCACATACCAAAAGATAAGAAGCCTTTCCAAGTTCTTCAATCATTTTATTATAAGGTAAAAATCCCAAATACTTTGTGTGCTCTTCTAACCCGGCTTTTTTTACTGCTTCTTTAATTCCAGGGCTTACGCTGCCTATAAAATGAATTTTTAATTTTCTTCCGGAATCTATTTCTTTTCTAATTCTACTCCAAAAAGCCGGAACATTTTGAAAATCAAAAATATTGCCTGCATGTACTATTACCTCTTGTAATTGAGTTGAAGTTCCCGACTCTATTTCCTTCGGAAGTGGGCCGGAAAATCGGTTGAAACTTTCTTCATCATATCCCCAGTAAAGTACGTGTGCCTTTTTTGACAGGAAATTATATTTTTTTACATAATCGTCATTCATTGTATGAGTTACGAATATAACCTTATCAGCTTGTTTTAAAACTTTTTTTTCAAGATGGTTATCAAAGGCTAATGTAGGTTTACTTCGCTTAAAGCCTTTGTAATAAGCAATGTCAACCCATGGATCAATAAATACGGGGATATGATGAGTTTTAAAATATTTACTTAACTTCATTCCTATTAAATGTGCAGTATGAGGCGGGCCGATTGATATAATAGTATCCAACTTTTCATCTTTTAATAATTTTTTACCTTCTTTTACCCCCGGAAAATACCAGCCGGCACGAGCATCCGGGACAAAGAAATTCATCCTTATCCAGATAGAAATTTTATGTTTTAAACTATCATTCGTTTTAGATATTGTCTCGGAAGCAATTAATTGATCATCCTTGTTTTTCCCTGTAAATCGTTTATATGCATCAAATGGCTCGTATGAATTGGTTTTAAATACTTTTAAATTTTTATCAATTTCTTTTAGCAGATTTTCATCTTTTTTTGAAAAAACATCTTTCTTATTTACGGTTAAAACAATTGGCTGCCATCCGAATTCAGGCAGGTATTTAATCATTTTTAAAGGCCAATGAATTGACGCTTTGCCTGAAGGTGGCCAATAGTATGTTATGAACAATACTTTCTTCATTCTTATCTTATAATAGATTATCCATTATTAGTATTTGCATATTTTTGAAAGTAAATTTAATTATAATAAGTAGAAAATTGAAACTATACATTATTTTGCATTGTCATAGTTGTTCATAGATTAGTATAATTTTTTGTGGAGAGTAGAAGTTTGGAAGCGCAATTTTATTTGTTGTGTTGGGCAATTGTACTAATTCTAATAGACCTTTGAGAAAGATTCCTTAAAATTTTAATTTAAAGCTATTGGAGGTAATAAATAGAACTTAACCCCTAATAGTTGATTATTAAAACCGTAACTTAGTCTGTTATTGTTATATAAATTTAGAAACTTCAAAAAGTTGCTTAACTTTTTTATATTTAAAAGTAAGAAATTTTATGAAATATAGATTATTGAAATAACTATTTATTTGTGACAATTACGATTGAAGATGGAAATAAGTTTGAAAAATTTAGAAAAATTTGTTGTCGTTGGAGATAGAGTTTTAGTACGTCCCGAAGAAGCCAATGAAAAAACCGGCAGTGGGC
This sequence comes from uncultured Ignavibacteriaceae bacterium, assembly GCA_964530445.1. Classification (GTDB taxonomy): domain Bacteria; phylum Bacteroidota; class Ignavibacteria; order Ignavibacteriales; family Ignavibacteriaceae; genus FEN-1297. Next base: position 5,024 of record CAZHBJ010000128.1, on the reverse strand, counting down.
TATACTTGCCTCCCGGCGTATCTGAGAAAGAAAAAGTTCAGAGCGGGTATATTATAAAAGTAGGGCCTGGTTATCCGATGGGTTCTCCTATTGAAGATGAGCCGTGGAAGGAATCTAAAGAGTCTGTTAAATACATACCGCTTCAGGCAAAAGAAGGGGATCTGGCGATTTTTTTAAGAAAAGAAGCCATAGAGATAGAATTCGAAAAAGAAAAATTTTTAATAGTTCCTCAATCTGCAATTCTTCTTTTAATAAGAAACGATACTCTCGATATTTGACATTATTCAACTTTAATTTGGAATATTTTCAAAACAGTTGAATAAATTTTGTAAGCATAAACTTAAAGATTGGGTCTCTTTTCCCGATATATACGCATTCTTCTTTAAGTTCGGGATCGATATCCGTATTTGGTTTCTCCCCGATTTCATCATAAGCAGCTTCAAGGTGATTTCTTAAAACCTCAATACTATCGAAGCGTGAAACCGGAAGGTTTAAATCCAAACATTGAGCCAGCAGCTCATCTCTTGAATAATTCGAAAAGTTTGTTTCGTCTATATATATTTCCTTCTCTTTCATAATTAATTTAATTATTTATAGATTTTATTTATTTAATGAAATTATATTCACTTTTAAATCCCAATTCTCTTAGAAACCTAACATTAAGCAGAATTTAAACTGTTAGAGATATTTAAAGTAAGAAGTTCAGTTTATCAATTTTAAAAAGATCAACAAACAATTATTCCCACCAGCTTAGAATTTTAAATCTGGAAGATTTTAAGTTTAGTCTTGCATTGTTAATAGCAGCGCTACAATAATATAATGTCGCATTTCCCGCAGCTGCCTTAACATCTACACTTTGACCTACAAACATAGTAGCGCCGTATACAGTAGAATTTCCGGTTAATTGTACTGTAATTTGTGATTGACCATAAACAATTATAATTCCGTAAAAAGTGAATTGTCCGCTTAAGGTCAAATTTCCGTTAACTACCATAATTCCATAGCCTTCCGAAGTGCCGGTAAAATTAACATCACCATTTACATAGGTAATTTTGGGATCTGTTTCAGTTCCGAGAGAGGTACCGGATGAATATGTTCCGGTTGGCAAAGTATAGTCGGCAGCAAAAATTATATTTTGAGTAACTTGGTCCCAGTCTGTGGTATCGGGAATTGTTGCAACACTTGGTGTTCCACCGGAACCGGTAATTGCTTTAGTTATTTTCGGCTTAATATTGTTTACTACATAAGCACTATCCGACGCCTTATTAACTCCAACACCCGGCAAAGATGTTCCCGCAGTAGGATTACCATTCATATCATGGTCATTACCGCTTATATCCACATTACCGTTAAAATTTATTGATAGGTTGGTAGAAGAAATATACACCGAAGAGTTAACACCGGGTGGAACAATAGGAATCCTTTTTGCCAATATCATGCTGGTATGGTTAACTCCGGAAAATTTACCGATAGATTTTAATTTTAAAGCAGTATCAGGGCCGGAAATTGAAATATCGTAACTTCCGCTCATAAGCGGGTTGTCGTTAAATGTACCGCTTAAAGTTTTGTCTTCACGTAATTTTTCCAGATATATTTCAATTCCTGAGTTAGAAATAAGTCTTGCCTGCATATCATCGTAATAATCTACCGTAGTCTTAAAACCTTGATTCGTGTTTGCATTTAAATTTATTTCAAGTATTGAAATTATTATTCCAAGACCAAGTATAACTACTAATAATCCTTTACCCATTATATATTCCTCGGATTTACTGTTACTTCCCAGTATGATTTTGCATAGTTTGAATCGGGTTTTGCAGACGATTCAAACCAAACTTCAGCCTTTATATATTTAATACTATCTAGAACTGTAGTTTGTGTGCCTATACTATTCATGTAAGTAAATTTTAATTTATCTAAATCTAATGACGGTCCTGTGGATGTATCGTTATTAACGATCCTATAAAATATTTTATTATTGGGATTTGAAGTATATGACGGTTTTGTTGAATCACTAATAGTTAAAGTTACAGTACTTACAATCCCGGTAGAGTCAATATCTGAATAGAACGAAAACTTGTTAGGTTCTGCATCGATAATAGCTGTGCCATTATAATTATAGCCTACTTTTCTCAAATCGCTGTCAATCATCTCCGCTATTGTTCCTGAATTTCCCTGAAGTTTTAAATTTGTATCCGAGGCATATTTAATCTGTGTTGAATAAACATTAAGATTCAATATGATGAGGAAAATTATCCCTCCAATTAGGCTGGCGCCCATTATGTCTAGCATTGTATTCATTATTTTAAAGTATAAATTGCTGAAATACTTACTGGGTTACTTAAATAGTCACTTCTAACTGTTACGGTCACTTTCTTGTAAAAAGTTTGAGTAGCACTTTCAACATCCGGGTTGCTGCTAGTTACATACACAACTTTACATGATATGTAATATTTTTCGAAATATGGAGCCGCAGTAGTATCTTGAAATCCATCATAATCATCAACATCATTGTAATATGGTTTAACATCACCGGAATCAGGGCCGAAACTTGCTAAAGGTGTTAAGCTTGACGGATTTGTCGTAGGAAATTTGATAGTATTCTGGTCAAAACTTTTACTTTTTATTTCTTCGATTAGATTATCTGCGATGGAAAATGATGTTAAGTAAACTTTATTTTCAAAATCAGCGGAGGATGTTTGAAGAACGGATGAATTAAAGCGTAAAGATATTAGTGCTAGAATAATCATACCCCCTATAGCTAAAATCGATTGGACATTATTCATGTATACTCTACGTTTTTATTTGTATAGCAATTTCATTTTCTCTCATTATTATAATGGCAATTATTATGCCTTGGAAATAATCTTTTGAGAAGTTCCATTTGCAAAGAAAATGAATGACTATTAAAATTAAGTAGAGATTCTATGGTGACATACGTCAATTATGGTGACAAACTTGTCTAACTAGCTAGGTAGGTTATTTTTTCTCTCTTATGCTTTTTAACCTTCGTTGAAGAGTTCGTTCACTTACTCCTAAAATATCGGCCGCTCTAAGCATATTTCCCTCTGTAAAGCTTAGAACTGATTTTATATGCTCTTTTACGGCATCATCAATGGAGGTAAGCTGAATGGGTTCTTTTTTCTGAAAAGTTGATAAACTTGGTATATCCAGTTCCTTAACAATATTGTTATTTTTAGTTTTTGCTACAGCATTAAAAATTATGTTTTCCAATTCTCTTACATTGCCGGGAAAATCATAATTCCTTAACAGTTCAAGTACATTATCTTCAAATCCTCTAATTTGCTTTTTGTAAGTTATATTGCTTATACGCAGAAAATGTTTTGCTAATAAAATTACGTCATCTCCCCTATTTTTTAAAGGAGGCAATTGAATAAATCCTCGGTTCAATCTATAAAATAGGTCAGCTCTAAACTCTTTATTGTTTACTGCTTCAACCAAATTTCTATTAGTTGCTGCAATTATTCTTATATCCAATTGAATCGGTTTTGGATTTCCTATTCTATAGATTTGATTATATTGAATTGTTCTTAGAAGCTTACCTTGAAGTTCTTTAGGTAATTCTCCTATTTCATCCAAAAAGATTGTACCTCCGTTTGCTTCTTCAAAATAGCCTCTTTTTTCATTTAAGGCTCCAGTAAAAGATCCTTTTTCATGGCCGAATAATTCACTCTCAAATAAACTATTTGAAATTGAAGCTAGGTTAACGGCAATAAACGGATTATTCTTTCTGGGAGATAATTCATGAATTTTCCGTGCTATTAAATCTTTCCCTGTACCGGTTTCACCTGTTATTAATATCATCTCATTAGTCGGAGCAAAAATTTCTACAAGTTCAAAAACCTTATACATTAAAGGATTATCTGTAATAATATCGGAAAAATTTGTTTTGTCGGAAATCATTTGTGTTGCAACTGAGCGGTGCGAGTCCAACTCAAGTTCAAGTATGTGCTGTTCGAGAGCTCTTTTTATTGTTAAAAAGAGTCTGTCAGTGTCCGGAGGTTTTGTAATATATTCATATGCACCCAGCCTAATGGCTTTTAATGCAATTTCAGTTTCATTTATAGCAGTAACCATTATGACTGGAATTTTAGGATGATATTGATTAATGGTTTCCAATAATTCCAAGCCGTTTAATTTCGGCATGTAAACATCCATTAATATCAAATCTACTTGATGAGTTTCGAGTAAATCCATTACTCTTTCAGGATATTGTTCGGTTAAAACTTCTTCATATCCTTCTTGCTGTAAAAGCCCCTTTAATAAATCAAGATAAGAAGGTTCGTCATCGACTAAGAGAAGTGTAATTTTTCTCATAATGGTCTATGCTTTTTTATCTCGGTTAAAATTTAATTATGCTCACAAAATCTATATTTTTAAATCAAATGTACAAAAGTAAAAATTAAATATCTTTTTTATCACAAAAATTATTCTTTATTAAAAATGTTTGTTGCATTATTTGTCTATTTATGCAATTGAACCTTCTTTTTGTTATTTTCGCAATAATAAAAGATAATGTATAAAATCGAGGAATTTTATTATGGCTGCAAACATTGATATGATAAAGAAAGTATATTCAAACTATAAAGAAAAATTAGAAAATGTAAGAAAGGTTGTCAATAGACCGCTAACTTACGCCGAAAAAATTCTTTATACGCATTTGTGGGAAACACCCACCTCCGAACTAAAAAAAGGTAAAGATTATTCGGAATTATCTCCTGATCGGGTTGCTATGCAGGATGCAACTGCCCAAATGGCATTGCTTCAATTTATGTCTGCTGGAAGAAAAACAACGGCAGTCCCTTCAACAGTACATTGTGATCATTTAATTCAAGCTCAGGTTGGAGCAAAAGATGATCTACTAAGAGCTACTTCGGAAAACAAAGAAGTTTATGATTTCCTGGAAAGCACTTCCCGTAAGTACGGCCTAGGTTTTTGGAAGCCGGGAGCGGGAATTATTCACCAGGTAGTTTTAGAAAATTATGCTTTCCCCGGCGGAATGATGA
>CAZHBJ010000127.1:0-9980 GCA_964530445.1 uncultured Ignavibacteriaceae bacterium | reverse complement strand
GCCGATTTCCGAAAAAACTTTATCCTGAATTTCATAGACTATTTTAAAAGTGAGATTTGCAATTGCAGTATTATTAAAAAAATTTACCTGGAGATTCATCTCCTCAAAGTTACGGATGATTGCTTTATTAACAAACTGCCTGTAACTTTCAACCATTTCATTCCTGCCCGAAATTTGTTTGTCGCTTCCGGGGGGCATTACAATTACATTTTCATGGAAAAAAGGATATAAATCCTCAATACGTTTTTCTATCCATGTTTTAGTTAAACTTCTTACTAAGTTTTTTATTTCACTAATTGTTTTATTTGAAGGTTCCATTTTGTACTTACCTCCCCGTTAAATTTTATAATGGAAATTTACAAATCTTTACATATCAATTATAGTTTAAAATAATGGTTTTTAATTCAAAATGAAATTTTAAATTTAAAGCCGGTGTCCTTACTTAAAATACAATTTTGACTTTGGGTAATAATTGTAGTACCTAGTAACGCGGAAAAATTTATCTTAAAAAATTAATTATGGAAAAGAAAAAAGTAGTAATAGTGGGCGGCGGCTTTGGCGGAATAACGGCTGCCAAACAACTTAGAAAATATAACCTGGATATAACAATAGTTGATAAAACCAATCATCATCTTTTCCAGCCGCTACTTTATCAAGTTGCAACTGCGGCGCTATCTCCGGGTGATATTGCCGTTCCGATTCGATCGATTTTTAGAGGCCGCGATAATATCAATGTAATTATGTCTGAAGTATTATCCGTAAATAAGAAAGAATCTTTTCTACAATTGAAGGATAGGAAAATATACTTTGATTATTTAATAATGGCGCCGGGTTCATCTCATTCTTATTTCGGAAATATTACATGGAAAAAAAATGCACCCGGATTAAAAACTTTAAATAATGCACTTGCGATAAGAGAAAAAATTCTTTGTTCTTTTGAAGAAGCAGAGATTTTAAAAAATAAAAGCGAGCATGAACAGTATTTAACCTTTGTAATTGTCGGCGGGGGACCTACCGGGGTTGAAATGGCAGGTGCAATTGCCGAGATAGCAAAACATACTATGTTAAAGGACTTTAGAAATATAAATCCGAAAGAAACAAAAATATTTCTTGTTGAAGCATTTCCGAGAATTCTTACGGCATATTCCAAACACCTTTCCGGAATCGCAAAAAATGATCTGGAAAAAATGGGAGTAAAAGTACTACTGAATACAAAAGTAACCGATGTTTCGGAAAGTGGAGTTGAAATCGGTAAGGAATTTATAAAAACCAAAAATATTATCTGGGCTGCAGGTAACGAAGCATCACCGCTGCTTAAATCTCTTGATGTAGAACTTGATAAAGCAGGACGTGTTTTAGTTGAAAAAGATCTTAGCATAAAAGGTTATCCTAATATTTTTGTCATAGGTGATGCGGCAAATTTAAAAAATAAAAACGGAGAATTGCTGCCCGGGATTGCACCGGTTGCTATGCAGCAGGGAAGATATGCGGCAAAAATAATCGGTAGTGATAACCAAGCTTCAACTAGGAAGCCTTTCGAATACTTTGATAAAGGAACTATGGCTACCATAGGAAAAGCGAAAGCTGTAGCAAAAATTAGGAGTTTTGAATTTTCTCAGTTTATTGCATGGTTCCTTTGGTCGTTCGTTCACATATTTTTCTTAATAACATTTCGGAACCGCTTTAGAGTTATGGCCGAATGGATGTGGTATTACTTTACTTCCAGGCGGGGTGTTAGATTAATTACCAAAAGACCGTTAAATCCTGAAAATGAATATTCCGATAAATCCCTCGTTAAATAAATTTAGGTGTTAACAAATGTATTATAATTTACATCTCACTTTGATTTTTCACATTTAACATAACCCTAGTTACCATTTTTTAAGAATTCTGTTACCAGGCTAAAATATTTATCGTGTTGTTCCATATACGGATTGTGTCCGCTTTTTTCGAACATTACAAACTTTGCATTCGGAACGTACTTTTTATATTTAACTGCAAACCTGGGAACTGAAATTCTATCAAATCTGCCGGCAATAATTAGCACAGGCATTTTCAAATTTTTTAATTGTGTTCTAAAATCTAATTTCCCGATGTCCCCGCCTATAAGAAAATCACCATCGGCGCCAACAATTTGATAATAAACTTTTGGATTAAAACTTAATGAGTCATGTCTGAATTTATAATAATTTGAAGCATCGTAAAAATATAAAAGACCGCCCGGTACACCATAAACTTTTTGAAGTTCGGGAGAACTGGAATTATAACCTTCATCACGCAGCTTCATTATCTCTTTCCATTTTTCGGGATACTGATTGCGTATTTCATAATTTGAATTATCATCATTTTCCTGCCACATTTCGCCGCTGTAAAAGGTATCCGATAAAATTAATTTATCAACCGAACTAGGATATTCCAGCGCATATTCCTCTGCTACCATTCCGCCGTATGAATGCCCGATTACACTCCATTTTTTTAAGCCGAGTGCTTTTCGTAATCCTTCAAGATCTTTAACATCGCGGTTAAAAGAATATTCTTCGGGATTTTTGGCCCTGGACGATTTTCCTCTTCCGAACGCGTCAAAGTAAATTAATGTAAAATTCTTTGCCAGATCATCAAACCAGGGTGTTAGATAAGTATGTGAGTCTCCGGGGCCGCCCGGGATAATAACAACGGGTTTTCCATGTCCTTTTACCTGGTACCATAATTCAGCTCCATCGACTTTAGCATAAGAACCGCCGGTATTTTTTAATCCTTGAGCGAACAAAGAATTACTTATAATAATTGAAAGTATAACAACGACGAATATGGAAAACTTCCCTTTCGAATTTGTATTAAAAATTTTTTTGTTCATGGCAACCTTTCTTAAAAAAAGTGACGGCAAAATGAAACAGAGTAATTATAACTTAATGTTTTTTGATCTTCTCATTAATAGATAAATACCGGATATCTAATTTATTGTGATAGAAAGCTATTTAATAATGCTTGAAAATAAATATTTTTGTAAACTAAACGTATATTTTAACATAAATAATTCTACAACTTGCATAAATTTTATGGAATCGGGGATTTATCCGGCTCTTGAAAAAGTTTTTACCGGCAGAACATATAAATTTCCCGTGAAATTTAATGAAAATATTTTACCATACAATGACGCTCTCGAGTTTAATAAAATTTATAAATTTTTATTTAGACCGGAATTTATATGGAATTAAAATTTCACTATTATTTTAAACTGCATGGAATAATTACTTTGGCAGTACTTCAGAATTTAGTAAGTTTGGCACGAAAGTTTTCAAGGTATAATAATTACGAATAAAAATATAATTTTTAATATTTATAATATGCCGATAGAAATCACCAAAGAATTAAAAACAATACAGATTTTTATAAGATCGTTTTTAATTTCCTGTTATTAAAATTGGAGTTAGAATAGTATAAATGGGTCATTTTCTCAGATACATTAGTTTAAACTTTAAAATATTCTATAGAAAAACAATAAAATTTCTAAATGAAAAAATTGAATTACGGACTTTTATTGTTTTATCTAGTCTTGTGGTTGGAATTCTTACCGGTATAGCATCAGCAATATTAAAAGATTTTGTTCATTTCCTTGAAGTAAAACCGGAAGCATTTTTTAATGAGCATGGAATCGGGTTTCTTTTACCTTTTTTCCCGATGATCGGGATCATCTTATCTGTCGTAGTAACAGTTTTATTCTTCAACGGAACATTAAGTAAAGGTATATCAAACTTAATATATTTAATTACAAGGAAAGCTTCCGATGTTCCAAAACAAGATATTTTTTCACACTATATCACAAGTGGCTTAGCCGTAGGTTTCGGAGGCTCTGCAGGTTTGGAAGCTCCCATAGTTATTACCGGCGGTGCAATCGGATCAAATGTAGCAAAGGGGTTTAAGTTTAATTATAAAGTTAGAACTCTTTTGCTGGCAAGCGGGTCGGCTGCCGGTATATCCGCTATTTTCAACAGCCCGATTGCAGGCGTAATCTTTGCCGTCGAAATTTTATTGCCGGATTTTTCCATCTCTTATTTTATACCTCTTCTTATTTCTTCGGCGTCGGCGACAGTCGTTTCAAGCTTTCTATACGGCGGGCAGATTTTTTATCTTGTAACCAAAGGATGGAGTCTTAGTGCTATCCCTTATTATGTTGTGCTTGGAATTTTATGCGGAGTAATTTCATACTATAATATTAAAGCCTCATTTTTTGTAGAAGATTTTTTTGAAAAGTTAAAAACCAAGTATTCAAAAATTTTAATCGGCGGCACTGTTTTATGTTTGATGGTTTTTCTTCTCCCCGCATTGTACGGTGAAGGATATATCTCGGTTAAATATTTACTGGCAGGTCAATACACAAAAATATTACCCGCACATTTTATTACCCGCTTCATGAATCCCGATTTAGCTTTAATTATAATTTCGGCATTAATTGTAATTACCAAAGTTTTTGCAACGGAAATAACCATCAGGTCCGGCGGAAACGGCGGAACCATAGCGCCTGCTTTATTTACCGGTGCATTTACCGGTTTCTTTCTTGCGCATTTAATGAGTTACCTTGGAATTGCGAATGTAAGTCACCCAAATTTTGTAGTTGTTGGAATGGCCGGAATATTAAGCGGAATTTTACATGCACCTTTAACCGGAATATTTTTAGGCGCTGAAATGACAGGCGGATACAAACTGATAATTCCCTTAATGATAGTGACTGCGCTGTCTTATTTCATATCAAGATATTTTCACCAGGAATCAATATACACTGCGGCACTTGTTAAAAGCGGAATTAAATTTAGATCGGAAAAGGAAAAACACTATATACGGCAGATAAGTGTTAGAAATATAATTGAAACAGATTTTATCATTCTGCATCCTCAAATAACTTTAAGGGAAATTATGCAGAATATTATTCATTCTAAAAGAAATTTATTTCCCGTCGTCGACGATAATGATAAGCTTTTAGGTGTAATTACACTAGATAATATTCGTGAAATTATGCTTAACACCGATGTATATGATGTTATTCTTGCTTATGAAGTAATGAATACTGACTTTCATACTATCGACATTAATGAAGATATAAATCATGCCCTTGAAGAATTTGAAGAAAACAATGTTTGGAACTTGGCAGTGACGGAAAACGGACAATACAAAGGCTTTATTTCCAAATCGAATATTTTTAACAAATATTTATCATCCTGGGCAACTCAGTATTCCGAAGAATTTTAAACCTTAATTAACTATGCTTACGCATAATCCTTCAAGGCCACCGTTTTAAACCTTGAAGGATGCTCAAATCAAGTAACTTTTAGGATTTTAGAAAGCAACCATCTAGGTTTGTGAAACGTTAGTTAATAAATTAATTTTTATCGTTTTACTTCCTCTTTTCTACTGAAAAATCCCTTTTACTTTTATCGGTTTCTTTGTTAGCTTAGACTAAAGATAAATTAATTTTCGAGGCGGGCAATGGAAATAAATAAAAAAGGATTTATTTATTCGGACACACCGGAACCTCATAAAGCACGAACAAAAGAAATATTAAAAAAGCACCCTGAAATCCGTGAGCTTATTGGTAGAAACCCATTTAGCTCCGTTATCCTTCTTTTTGTTGTAGGATTGCAGATTACAATTGCCGTGCTTTTAAGTAATCAAGCCTGGTGGCTTGCTTTAATTATTGCTTACCTGGTTGGTGCATTTGCAAATCATTGCCTGTTTGTGCTTGTGCACGAGGCGGCGCATAATCTTATTTTCAAAAAGAAAAATATGAATATGCTGGCAGGCATAATTGCCGATCTTCCCAATATTGTTCCGAGCTCGGTTTCTTTCAGAAGTTATCATTTAAAGCATCATTCTTTCCAGGGCAATTATAACCTGGATGCCGACCTTGCAAGCAAGTGGGAAGCAAAGTTAATCGGAAGCAGCTTTCTCGGTAAAATAATATGGGAGCTTTTCTTCCCGGTATTTCAAGGTTTAAGGCCGCCGCGACTTAAAGAAATTAAATTTTTAAATGCCTGGACTGTCTTTAATATGATTGTTGTCTTTGCTTTTGATGCTGTTGTTATCTATTATTTCGGATGGGTATCCTTCCTTTATTTTGTCCTTTCCTTTTTCTTTTCAATCGGGTTTCATCCGTTGGGTGCAAGATGGATACAGGAACATTATATTGTTAATCCTCCCCAGGAAACATATAGTTATTACGGTCCGCTGAACACCGTTGCATTAAATGTCGGCTACCATAATGAGCATCATGATTTTCCTTCCATTCCATGGAATAAATTACCGGAAATAAAGAAAACCGCACCGGAATGGTATGACTCTCTTGCTTTTCATAAATCTTGGTTTAAATTGTGGTTAAAATTTATTTTTGATCCCGGCATAACATTATTTACAAGAGTTACACGGGACAATAGGGGCGGGGTTGCTGTTAAACAAGAAACCTAAAACATATGTTTCAAGCAAAAAAGACCAGACACTTAAAAAAAGAATTAAATCTTTTTGATGTATTTGCTATCTCCACGGGCACAACGCTCAGCGGAGGCTTTTTTCTATTACCAGGGTTAGCTGCGGTTGATGCCGGTCCCGCATTAGTGCTTTCATATTTTCTGGCAGCAATACCTTTAATTCCGGCAATGTTCAGTATTGCGGAACTTGCAACAGCAATGCCCAGAGCAGGGGGAGTTTATTTCTTTCTGGATCGAACACTAGGACCGCTTATGGGAACGATCGGCGGACTGGGTACATGGCTAGCACTTATCTTAAAAGTTTCTTTTGCCCTTATTGGTATGGGTGCATATCTTTCTCTATTCTTTTCGGAAATTTCTATAGTACCGATTGCGGTTTCCGTTGCAGTTCTTCTCGGCATTCTAAATTTATTTAGTGTTAAAGGCTCGGGTAAGTTTCAAATTATTCTTGTTGTAATTTTATTGGCAGTGCTTTTTGTCTTTATAGGTGAAGGCGTTACTAAAATAAATATAAGTAATTTTAAAGGATTCTTTAACCCGGGATTTGCAAAAATATTTTCTACTACCGGGCTGGTTTATATAAGCTATATCGGTATAACTAAGGTTGCAAGCTTATCTGAAGAAATTAAAAACCCCGAACGAAATCTTCCGCTTGGAATTTTTTTATCGATAGCCGTAACATTTGTAATTTATACTCTGGGTACGTTTGTTATGGTCGGTATCGTTCCGATGAATATATTTAAAGGAGACTTAACGCCGGTAGCTTCTGCTGCAAAAGGAATGTTCGGCGGAACGGGAGCCGTTGTTTTAACTATTGCAGCGCTTGCTGCATTTATTTCCGTATCGAATGCCGGGACAATGAGCGCATCACGTTATCCTTTCGCGATGAGCAGGGATTATTTAATGCCGCATTTTTTCCAGAGATTAAGTAAAAAAGGAATTCCTTTCGTTTCAATTATAACCACGGTTTGTACCATCATTTTAATTCTTGTCTTTCTTGATCCTATGAAAATTGCCAAGCTTGCCAGTGCATTTCAATTACTGATGTTTGCATTGGTTTGTCTCGGAGTTATTGTTATGCGGGAAAGTAAACTTGCTTCGTACGATCCGAGCTTCCATTCGCCGTTTTATCCGTGGATGCAGATTGTGGGTTTAATTGCTCCGCTTTTTTTAATAATTGCAATGGGAATTCTGCCTATAGGTTTTTCATCGGGACTTATTTTAGCCGGTGCAGTATGGTATGTAATATACGCCAGGGATAAAGTAAAGCGTTCCGGCGCTATTTATCATGTATTCGAAAGATTGGGAAGATCAAGATATCACGGCCTTGATACGGAGCTTCGCGGAAAATTAAAAGAAAAAGGTTTGCGCGAAGAAGATCCTTATGATGAAATTGTTACGAGAAGTCTGGTAATAGATATGGAAGAAGCCGCTGAGTTTGAAAATATTGCCGAAAAAGCTTCGGCCTGGTTGTCTAATCTTGTTTCATTTTCTCCCGATGAAATTAAAGTTCAATTTATGGAGGGAACTAGAATCGGAATGACGCCTGTAACTCACGGTATTGCTCTTCCGCATTTAAGAATACAAGGACTCGAACAACCTGAAATGGTTTTGGTTAGATCGAAAGGGGGAGTTCATATAACGGTAAACGGACCGCTTACAAATCATCTGGATGAAGAGCATACGGTTCATGCATTATTCTTTCTTGTAAGCCCCGAGGAAAATCCTACGCAGCATCTCCGCATACTTGCACAAATTGCCGGCAGGGTAGATGATGATAGCTTTGCGGATGAATGGAAGATTGCACGCAATGAACAGGAACTAAAAGAGTCTCTTCTGCATGACGACAGATCGCTTTCATTAATTGTGGAAAGCGACAAAAAAACAAATACAATGATCGGCAAAGCGTTAAAGGAAATAAATTTCCCCGAAGGATGTCTTGTAGCACTTTTGCACCGCAGCGGACAGACTATAATTCCAAAAGGGAATAGTATTTTTGAAGAAGGGGACAGGCTGACTATTATCGGTGATCCGAAAGGTTTAAAAGAAATTATTAACCGGTTCGGTGAATACGGAAATTAAAAAGTAAGTATAAATCCAGGCAATGGAATATGAACTAAACGGATAAAGATCGGCTTAGTTTTCATAAAAAATTTTATTATAGTAAATACATATAATTATTTCATTTCTATATATCTTAATTCCTTCAGAATATTAATAAGGTAATAAGGTCATTGTTTTTCGGGGTTTAATAGCTACTAAGGTTGAGTCATAGAATAAGGTTTTATTTACTCCCAATAAATAATTTTTAATAAAAATATGATTGAATCCAAACCTTATAAAATTGTTACAACCTTAGTAGCAGAAAAACAATCCCAAAACATTCCGAACCTTATTACCTTATTTTTCTGTCAATTACACATTCGAATAAGCTTTCCCAAGTTGATGCCCACACGATTTTCACGGATAGATATAGAATTACAAACAAAAATTTTTTTCAAACTGTTTATATGATTTTTGTTTTAATCGTCCGTGTTCTATTAATTACATTGTACAAGTTATTTATCCTGTTTTCGGCTGCGCCACAACAAGCAAACCAAGCATTCCCAAATCGCTGAAAAGCAGCGGCGCTAAAACGGGGGCGAACGCAAGTATCCTTTCCATGCTTAGAGCGCCGGTGCCTGCAAGGTCGGCGGAAAGATGAAATCCGAAACCTAATATTCCCACAGCAACGGAAACAATCATTGTCCAGAAATAGACCAGTTCATCACCTTTCGTCCAGTCTTTAGCAATTGATAAATAAATTACAACCGAAGTAGCAAACAGTCCGAAAATAATCCCGATCATTTTATAAAAAGAATACCCATATTGTGCATGATCGATTATAGAAGTAATTGTACTCGCCGCAAAACCAAGACCGACGAGCCACAAGAAATGTCTGTCCCGTGAAATAGGAGCTTTAAATGTTCCGAGGCCCGGAACTTTTAATAATCCTGCTTCGTTATTTACTTCTTCTGTAATTGCATATAGACCGAGCAGCGATATCCCCGAAAAAGCCAAAGGAGCTAAAATAGGGGAGCCGAAAACAACCCACGACCATGTTAAATGTCCTGCAGGATTAAGAACCGCATTTGCGTGGAATGCCGTTCCAAGAACGCCTACGAGAAATCCGGTGAGCATTAAAACAATATGAAGAATTGCCGTCCATTTTTTAGGCTTGGATTGAAAAGCAATAACCAGGCACGATATTGCTCCAAACGGAAAGAAAAAAATAGGGATCCATTCATAAACGGGTATATAGTCGTTTATCGAATGCGCAAGTACAACATCTATCCCCGTAAACATTAAATTAATTCCGACAAACATCATTAACAGCCTGTTCTTTTCAATAGGAAGTCGGATATTTGCAAGATGAAAAATTTTTATATCGTTCATTTCGCAGCTCCTCTATGATGCTCTTTGCGGAGCTTTGCTGCCTCTTCTTTTATAATCGCTAATTGCTTA
>CAZHBJ010000126.1:0-10090 GCA_964530445.1 uncultured Ignavibacteriaceae bacterium | reverse complement strand
AATATTGATGCTCTGAATAATTTATCTGTAGTTGAAATATTAGAATCCAATTTTGAAGCCGCATTGAAATTAATCGAAAAAATAACCGACCAAGATCCTGCAAATAAAATTGCAAAATCTAATCTTGAATATATTGAAACCGAATTATGCAAAACAAATGCAGTTAAATAATTAATATGTAACCGGAAAGGAAAACAAATTAAAGGAAAAAATATTATGATTACGTTGAATAAGAATGAATTCGTAGAGAATTTGGAAAGAGCCTTGTCTCTAATTGAAGAAAAGGACTATAACCAGGCACTTCACTTTCTGAATAATGCAATAGAATTGCACGATCAATATGATCAAGAAGAAGAGGAACTTGATTTAACCTATTTGTTAAACCTGGCAGGTAATATTTCGCTGCTTTTGGGAAATACTGAGAAAGCAAAATTCTATTTTGAAAGAGCGTTAAATGAAGACCATTGTTCTTCTCTTGCATGCAGCGGTCTTGGTGATGTATTGTTCATATCAGGAAATTACGAAGCAGCTAAAACAATGTATGAATGGGGAATGAAAAATGATGCCGAGAATCAAGCTGCTGTCGAAGGGTTAGCCAAGGTAAATAAATTTTTTAATTATCCTGAAAATAATAATTCACTGCTTGAATATATTAAAGATAAAAAGGAAATAGAGAACCGGCCTGATGAATTCAAACCCGAAACAGATAAATTAATTGAAGATGCGTTTGAACTTTTTAATAATAAAAATTTCAAGAACGCACTGACTAAACTAGCACAGGCTGAGAAATTATTTAACGGGCAGCTAAGCAATCCGGATGATGTAATTTTTGCTTCATCTTTCCACAACATGAAAGGATTTAATTATTTAGGATTAAATGATATTGATAAAGCTCGAACAAGTTTTGAAAAAGCTTTAAAAATAAATCCCGCTTCTTCACAGGCATGTGCGGGTTTGGGAGAAGTATTGTTTCTTACCGGAAATGACAAACAAGCAAAGACAATGTTAGAATGGGCAATAAAAAATAATCCGGAAAATTTATTTGCAGTAGGAGAATTAAAAAAGATCAATCAATTACTAGGGTACGCCGATAATCATTCGTCACTCGTTGAACCATCAGATAAATGTAGTCCGCAAGAAAATATTAAAATTAACCATAGAGATGATTTCGGAAGACTTTTCAATAAGCTCGGACTTTTAGAGAAAGGAGTTGAAATAGGAGTACAGGAAGGAGTCTTTTCAGAAACGCTACGATCTGCATGGAAGGGAAAAGAATTATATTTAATCGATAGATGGAAATATAGTCCCGACTATAAAGATATAGCAAATGTTCCTGACGAAAAACAAACAGAATATTATTTGTCTGTTATAGAAAAATTTTCCAACGACAGCAGCGTACATATAATTAAGAACGATTCCCTAACTGCTTCGGAACAATTCCCGGATGAATATTTCGACTGGATTTATATTGATGCAGACCATTCATTCGAAGGAAGTTCCAAGGATTTGCAAGCTTGGTATCCCAAATTAAAATTGGGCGGAATTCTAGCGGGCCACGATTATATTGACGGTGAACTTGTTGGAGGCAGCTTTGGCGTTAAAAGTGCTGTGGACAATCTTGTCAAAAAATTGAACCTGACGCTCTTTACTACCGAAGAGAATACTCTGAAAAGCTGGTATTTTATAAAACCCGGTTCAATTGAAAAAATAAAGGAAGTTGAGAATACAGAAAAGGAAATAGAAAAAAGCAGCGAATCCAATTCGAAAGTTCAAACAGAACTAAATGAAATTTTAGTTTCTTCATTTAATCTGTTCGGGAAAAAATATTTTAAAGAAGCTATAACCACTCTTGATAATGCCAAAGATTTGTTTTATTCACAAAATGAAAAAGAACTTGTGTCGGCGTTTGAGAATTTAAAAGGCTTAAACTATTTGGGATTAAATGAAAAAGAGAAAGCTAAAAAATGTTTTGAGACTGCTTTAGATATAAATCCTGTATCATCTCAGGCTTTTGCCGGATTAGGAGAATTGCAGTACTTGAATAACAATGATAAGGAATCGAAAAAAATGTTTGAGAAAGCATTAAAATATAATCCTATTAATTTGTTTGCCGCCGGGGGTTTATCAAAGGTTAACCAAATACTTG
Organism: uncultured Ignavibacteriaceae bacterium; assembly: GCA_964530445.1. Classification (GTDB taxonomy): domain Bacteria; phylum Bacteroidota; class Ignavibacteria; order Ignavibacteriales; family Ignavibacteriaceae; genus FEN-1297. The sequence continues at coordinate 7,944 of CAZHBJ010000126.1, read as the reverse complement.
GTTTCCCCTACGATCATTCGGATCTTGATGATAATTTAAATGATGATGATTTCTCAAAATTGAAATCAACTTTAAATGAAATTCTTGAATCGGCTTTTGAATTATTCGGACTTAAGTTTTTTGATGAAGCCATCGACAGCTTGAATAAATCGGAAGAATTATTCTATTCTCAAAATGATATTGAACTAACTTCCGCATTTGAAAACCTGAAAGGTTTTAATTACTTAGGTCTGGATAACCAAGAAGCAGCAAGAGAATGTTTTGAAACCGCACTGAATATTAATCCCAGGTCGTCTCAAGCATGTGCAGGGCTTGCCGAGTTATTTTACCTCGAAGGCAAAGATAAGGAAGCTAAAACAATGTATGAGTACGCAGTTGCATATAATTCGGAAAATCAATTTGCTATAAGCGGACTTGAAAAAGTAAATAATATTTTGGAAACGACTATTTAAAATTAGTCTTTTATGTATGAATAAAAATTTTCGATGAGTAAAACACTAAAAATAACGCTCAGCATGATAGTAAAGAATGAAGAAAAAAATTTGCGTGAATGCCTTGAGTCAGTAAAAAATGTAGTTGACGAAATAGTAATAGTAGACACCGGTTCAACTGATGAAACTATCCATATAGCGAAAGAGTTCGATGCTGAAGTGTATCATTACAAGTGGAGGAATGATTTTTCTTCCGCAAGAAATTATGCATTGAGTAAATCAACCGGCGACTGGATCTTATATCTCGATGCAGATGAAAAGCTTTCTGAAAAATCTATTTCCGAAATAAATAAGGTAACTGAAAATACCAACCTAATAGGATGCCGCTGTATAGTAAATAATTTGGATGACCGAAACGGTAAACCGAATTATATGCGCTACACAAGACTTTTTCACAATCATCCGAAAATAAAATTTTCCGGCCAGATTCATGAGCAGATAGATGATTCGCTTTTTGAAAACGGTTTTGAAATAATTAATACGGAAGTTGAAATAATTCATACCGGATATAATCTGTCCGGCGAAGAGTTAAAAAATAAAGCTCAAAGAAATTTAGATATTCTGAAAAAAGAATATGAAGAAAATGCATCTGCTTATAACTCATTTCAGCTTGCGAACACTTATTCGTTGTTAAAAGAATATGATTCTGCATTTAAATATTATTCCATTGCAGTTAATAATGAAGATTTAAATAAAGAGTATAAAGCGCATGCATATCTTAATTTAACCGATTATGAGTTTAAAAGGCACAATATTCAAGATGCGTTAAAATTTTTGACCGAAGGTTTACTTTGTGATTCGGAAAATCCGTCTTTAAACCTGCTGGCATGCGATATCTATTTTAGAATAAATGAAGAAAAAGAAGCTGTTAATCATTGCAAAATTGCTTGTGAGGTTAATAAAAAAATTCTATCCGGGGAACATAAATCGATATTTGCAATCGGGTTAAATCAGGAAATGATCATATCAAAAGGAATTTATTACTCATTTTTATCGTCCAATATAACCGGATTAAAATATTTTTTTAAGGAGATAGAAAACGTTAACAAAGATCTTTGCAGAATAATTTCTAAACTTATAAATAATGACTCAATAACTTCGGAAGAGAAAGATGAACTCATTAAATTAATTTCCGATAATAATATCGATTTAATGCTGTTGATTATTGAAAAATATAATGATAAAAAATCGGGACTTGATATTCTTAATTCAATTAGAAATACTTTTAATAGCAATTCCAGGTATTTAAAAACATTAGGTCAATTATACTACGAAAATAATTTTTTTGATGAAGCGATTAATGAATATGAAAATTCTTTGCACCTGGAAGACAAAGACCCGGCCGCAGTTTTTTACTTAGTATCCGTATACATTGAAAGAAACGTTATCAATAAAATACCCGACTTACTTTTATTTGCAGAAAAAGAATTCGGAAATATTCCCGAATTTAATGCCGCATTCGAAGTCTTAAAACAAAAACTTCAAAAAATACTAAATTTTCAATCCCAGGAAGTTCAGACACGTTTATGATAAAGGGCAGTTACCAGGAAGCAGTTAAGCATTTTGAAGAAAGAGATTATCAATCAGCTCAGATGATCTTGCTGAGTTTAGTAGAAAAACAGCCGGAAAATTTGGACATTCTGTATTTCCTTGCTGTTTTAAAATCTAAAATTGGCGAATTTAATTCAGCCATACCTATTTTTAAGAAAGTAATAGAATTAAAAAACAACCATACTGAAGCATATTATAATCTTGCGTTATGTCTGCACAACCTGGGTAAGCATGAGGAAGCCTTAAAATATTATCAAAAAGCACTTAATCTAAATCCGTTTCTTTCGGAAGCATACAACAATATTGCAATTATCTATAAAAGTTTAAAAAAATATGAAGAAGCTGAAAAAGCATTTGAAAAGGCAGTGAAGGTTAAACCGCAAAATTCAAATGCTGTAAGTAATCTTTCGGGTTTATCTTTAGAAAAGAGCAACTCTAAAGAGTACAATCATGCCGTACAGTTATATAGAGAAGGAAAGTATGACAAAGCGAAAATTATTATTCTGGACCTTCTTGATAAAAATCCGGACAACCTGCAGCTGCTAACCTCACTAGCTATTATTTCTTTCAACACTAAAGATTATGAAAATGCAATAAAATTCTATTCCGAAATATTAGAAAGGAATAATAATCGTCCTGATGCAAATTATGGTTTGGCTGTTTGCTATCAAAATTCTGAAAACTATGAACTTGCATTTAAGTATTATAAAAAAGCTATTGAATTAAAGCCCGATTATGTTGAATCGTTAAATAATCTGGGATTGTTATACTCTGAGTTGAAAAACAATGGTGAAGCAATTAAGTGCTATGAACTAGCGCTAAAGTATAATCCTGAATATAGTAATGCTTTGATTAATCTCGGCGGCATTAAATTAAACCGGGATGATTTTGACGGGGCTATCCTACTTTTCAACAAAGCGCTTAATCAATTATTGAAAAACGGTGGTAGTGTAGAAAACATATCAATGACATATACCAATATTGGGGTTGTGTACTTTCGCAATAGAAATATTGAAAAAGCCGTTGAATATTTTAACAAAGGGATAGAATTAAATCCTGAGAATCTTGTTGCTCATTATAACAAGGCAGAAGCACTTTTGATTATAGAACAATTCGAAGAGGGTTGGAAAGAATACGAATGGAGAAAAGACAGGAAAGATTTCGGTAAAAGAAAATTTAATAAACTGCTGATGCCAGGAGTTGATATTGAAGGTAAAGAAGTTCTTGTCTTTGCCGAGCAAGGGCTTGGCGACGCACTTCATTTTTTACGGTATATTCCTATGCTAAAGAAAAAAGGATGCCGGGTTATTTTTGAGTGCGGCAAAGAAATGCACCCTTTGTTAAGAAATTTTAAATGGATTGATGAAATTTTAGAAAGAGATATAAATAATGCCCCGGATATTAAATATGATTATGAAATCCCGTTGTTAAGCTTACCTAAATTTTTTAATACAAATAATATGAACATACCTGCTGAAGTACCTTATCTAAATGCAGATACAATGCTAAAAGAAAAGTGGGCAAAGTTTTTACAAGGAAGTGATAAAATAAAAATTGGAATTGTTTGGGCTGGTAACCCGAAGCATACAAACGACAGACATCGTTCCGTCCTCTTAAAACAATTTATGCCTTTATTATCAATTGGGGATACTCATTTTTATAGTCTTCAAAAAGGATTTCCGGTTATTCAAGTTAAAGATTATCAACTATTATTAACCGATCTTGATGATTATTTAATATCCTTTGCCGATACTGCTGCTGTAATTGAAAATCTTGATCTTGTTATTACGGTAGATACCTCCGTGGCGCATCTTGCTGGTGCGTTAGGAAAAGAGACATGGGTTTTAATTCCTTATATGCCTGATTGGAGATGGCTTCTTAATGGAGAAAAATCGAAATGGTACCCTTCGATGAAACTATACCGGCAGCCGGCTTTTGGAGACTGGAGTTCTGTTTTTCTAGATTTAAAAGAAGATTTAATTAAATTGGTAAATAATAAGAAAAAAGAATCAACTATTTTAAATAGTGCGGCGGGTGAAGATTCCGTATCAAAAAATTCAAAAGGGCTGCAAAGCTCAAAACGTGAAACTATATATCTCGGATTAACTTCAGGTGAAAATTTCGGCTGGGGAGTATGCAGTAAATATCTCAAAAAGGAATTATCTCAAAAGCTGAATATCATTAATCTGGATGAGAGTAGTGAGCTGGTTAAAGAAGGAAAAGTAAACGGACCGGTTTTTCATGCTTTGAATAATAATGATTTCAAAGGGATTTATCCCGCAAGAGGCACAATAAATATCGGTTATACATTTTTTGAATACGAGTTGAGCGACTTAGCCTTAAGCAACTCGGTTAATTATGAACTCATTTTGGGCGGCTCATCTTGGAATGAACAAAAGTTAAAAGAAAAAGGAGTAGAAAATACCGGTGTTCTAATTCAGGGTGTCGATCCTGATCTTTTCTATCCGGGTGAAACAGAGAAGAAACAAGATTTGTTTGTAATTTTTTCAGGCGGAAAATTCGAACTGCGGAAAGGTCAGGATATGGTTCTTAAAGCAGTAAAGATTCTGCAAGAAAAATATCATGACGTTGTTCTAATAAATGCTTGGTACAATATGTGGCCGAATACTATGCAATCGATGAATTTATCCAAGCATATTAAATTCCAGTATAAAGGGGAAACTTGGAAAAATTTTATGATTAATCTTTGCGGAATAAACGGTATTGACGGTAATAAAATTCTTACTTTGCCTGTTACTCCAAATAATAAACTTAGAGAACTTTATTTAAAATCGGACATTGGACTTTTCCCGAATAGGTGCGAAGGCGGAACCAATCTTGTACTTATGGAATACATGGCCTGCGGCAAACCTGTTGTTGCATCATATAACAGCGGGCATAAAGATATTTTAACTAAAGAGAATTCGTTTAGACTTGAAAAAATGCATGACTTCAAATTATTCGATGAGAATAAAAAACTTATTGCAGATTGGGAAGAACCTGATTTGGACGAGATAGTTGCTAATCTTGAATATGCATATTTTAACAGGAGCGAAATTAAACAGATAGGAAAAAATGCTGCTGAATTTATGAAGAAATTTACTTGGAAGCAGTCCGCCGAAACTTTGTTGAAGTATTTTAAATTATAATTCCAGGTTTTTTAATATAATTTTGCTTAATCGAAAAGAATCAATATTAATTAGGATTAGAAATTTGTTCATTGATCTAACAATGGCTAATAATGGCCAAAAACTTCTTTAACTTATTTAATTCTTACCTTAAAACCTTCCCTCAAAATGGCATAAAATTAGATTTGAAATTGCATATCTATGGAAATTATTGTTCAAAGAAATTTTTGAGTAAAGTATTTAGACCATTCTACCTTAATCAAAAATTATAAGCATGAATAATTGAATTTCTATATTCATATGAACTTCTGAAAAATTAAAGGAAACTAAATGGCGGCAGATGAACAATCAAAATTCAATTCCGGCGGTTTATTAAATAAAATGAACATAAAAAATAAAAGAAGCTTTGTAATACCCGTGCTGGATATGTCTCCGGCAAGTCCTTATAATATAGTAAGCCTATTGGAAGATTTGAAAAATATTCCGGGCGAGGTAATAGTTGTTTTCAATTCTCTCGAAATGGCAGAAAAATTAAAAGACCACCCCAGAATCGATTACTATGCCGCGATGAAAAAGAATGTTGGGGTTTCCCGTGCATGGAATATCGGGTTAAATATATCACAGGCACCAGTAACATTCATTTTAAATTCCGACCTTCACCTGAAAAAAGAAACTATTGATAATCTGGAAACATATTTATTAAAACTGCCGGATTCGGCAATTGTCGGCCCGCAAGGTTCCTTCTTCAATTTTGAAAAAGCAAAGGATATGTATTATTTGGATAAGGGTGCTTTCAAAAATCCAATAAAGGTTGATGCTGTTTCCGGCTTTTTATTTGCCGTAAAAACGGAATTGTTTAACAGCGGAGTGCTAAAATTCGACAATCAATATACGCCGTGTTATTTTGAAGAATGGGATCTAGGTTTACAAATAAAACAAAACGGATTGTATTCATATGTAGTTCCTGTTAACGGATATGAACATGAGTGGAGTGGTTCACTTCGTGCTTTAAGAAAAATAAATTATTTTGATAAAGAAGAAACCGCTGGTGAAATAATTGAACGTAATAGAAAATTATTTTGGGAAAAATGGAAGGGGATAGCCTATGTTGAAAGAGAAAATACAAATCTTCTTGTAAGTTATCTTAAAGACATACTAATTAGTCAGGCAGAGGATCTGATAAATAAAAATTATAGTGAAGAAGCTGAAAAAGCATTAATAGAAATATTAAATCAATATCCGGATGATACTGCCGTATTGGAGAAATTAGGCTTATTATTTTATAAATCGGATAAAATGAACCAGGCGCTTGAGTGTTTTGAAAAGATTGAAAGAATCGATCCGGAATATAAGATAACGAATATATCAGGAAAAGGGACACTAAGTAATATCGATGAAATTAAAGAGAATAATCTTCTTTTAACTAATGAAATACGTGAGGAAGAATTACATGAATTAAAGATGCAAGGTTTAAATAATTATAAAAATAAATACTTTACGGAAGCAATTAGTTCATTTTCGAATTATTTAAATTATAAACCGGATGATTTTGAAATACAAAATCTTCTTGGAGTTTCATTTACAAATCTGGGAAAGTTAACTGAAGCAAAAGAATGTTTTATAAAAAGTTTACAGTATAATAAAGAATTTAAGAATGCTAATTTTAACTTAGGTTTGGTAGAGTTTGCTTTAAAAGAATTCAAGCCGGCTGCTTCAAATTTAATCATAGCCCTTTTAGAAGATCCTAATAATGAGGAAGCAACCGAAACTATAATCAAATGTTTTGAAGAATCTAAATTTAATAAGGAATATAATCTATATTCAAAATATTCTCCCAACGATATTTCAACGGTTATAAGGTTTTCAAGTTTAGATAATCCTTTTATAGATGCGTGCATAGACAACATTCTGCCTTTTTCAAACAAAGTTGTGCTTATAGCTTGCAACAAACTTTGGGACGGTACAGATGATTTGGAAGGCATTCAAAAAATAATAGAACGTAATAAACATAAAAAAGTAGAATTTCACATTGTTGACCTGGACACTATAAACACTACTCATTTAACTTATCATAGTGAATGGGTAGTTCAGGGGCTGGAATTTGTAAAAAATACCGCCCCTTTTATCTTATATATTGACGGTGATGAGATTGCCGATCCGAAACTGTTTGCTAAATGGAAAAATAATTTCATGGGTTCAATTTATACAATGAGATTTTTGAATTATTATTATTTCAGGGAACCGATTTATCAAAGCAGCGTATTAGAGAATTCCCCGCTTCTTATATCGGCAAAATTCTTAGAATTTTTAATCGATGCAGGATATTCTACCTTATTGAATCAAATGTGGGATAGAAATTTCTTCAACTTCAGACAAATAAAATACAATCAGGAAATTATATTTCATCATTACAGCTGGGTAAGAACAAAAGAACAAATGCTTAAGAAAGTAATAACATGGCATCATAAAAACGAAAGGGATTGGACAAAGCTGGTTGAAGAAGAATTCAGCAGGGAGTTTAACGGTAAAGATTTTGTACACGGTTATCAATATAAAAAAGTACCGAATTATTTTAATATAAGTCTATAATTTTTAACAACATTTCCCTTTCGCTGAGAAGCATAAATATTAAATATTTTTAATGATTTGTAATATATAGTAGCATTACCGATTATTTACCGAATTAAGGCTAAACAATTAAGGTCTGCTGCCGATAATAAACTTGAGAATAAAAAGTTCTCAGTAAATACAAAAACGGATAAGGATATCCGTAA
>CAZHBJ010000125.1:0-10275 GCA_964530445.1 uncultured Ignavibacteriaceae bacterium | reverse complement strand
CCCGGAGAGGATTCGAACCTCCGACCTACGGTTTAGGAAACCGACGCTCTATCCTACTGAGCTACCGGGGCATATTTTCAAATGAAATTTTTCTTTACAAAAATACGCAACTTTTAAAATATTTAAAAGTAAAAATATTTCTCGATTAAGACATATTGAATTCAATTTATCGTACGGAATAAAATTTATAAATCTTAAAGCTTTCAGCCGGTATCTGGATATGAATTTTGGCCCCTATTTCCGGCGACCCGGAAATACTCCCCTTTTCACCTGATATCAAATCTTCATATAAATATTTATTACCATTTAAAGACAGATCGAAACTGTCTGCCTTATCTCCAACATTAAAAACCGCTATAATTTTATTAGAGTCATAATTCCTTTCAAAAGCAAAAGAATTTCTTTTATCATTAGAATATAAAAAATTTAACGATCCGTATTTCAACGCTGAATTATCATTCCTAATTTTTATTATTTTTTTATAAAACGCCAAAAGCTCTTTGTTCTGTTCAACTTTATAAATTCCAAATCCTCTTTTAAAACCCGATGCCGGTGTAATTACCTGAACTTCATAGTCTAAATTATTCCAAACCATCGGCTGTCTGTCATCCGGATCGTCCGCACCCCACATTCCGACTTCATCGCCGTAATATATCATAGGCGCCCCCCTGTAAGTCAATTGAAATGCAGCTATTATTTCCTGCTTTTTATAATTCGCCGGTGATGGCTTTCCGGCATTATAATTCGGATTTCTACTGTCCGCATCATGATCATATTTTCTATCAGGATTAGCTATCATCGATGCTATCCTTTCAGTATCATGGCTGTCAACTAAATTCTGTAAAACATCCAAATTCCTTTTAGGATAAGATTGATCTATCTTTTGAAGTTCTTTTATAAATTTACTTGCAGCTACTTTATTTCTTTCTGCAATAAAAAATTGATTAACTGCAAACGCAAAGGTGTAATTCATTAAAGCATCGAACGGACCTTTTTCAGTTATGTATCCCGGATATAATCCCCAAAGTTCTCCGGTAATAAACGCTTGAGGATTTATTGACTTAACCAAATTCCTCCAGCTTTTCCAAAATCCCAGCGGAACTTCGTTCGCAACATCAAGTCTCCATCCGTCAATGCCGTCGGACGGATCTCCGTCGTTATTCGGATCCATCCATCTTTTTGTAATATAGAAAATATACTGTTTCGGGCCCGGCATCAAGTCATCTTTTGTTCTGTTAAATTCAGGTAAAGATTTTACACCTGACCATCCTTTGTATTTCAGTTTAGTATTTTTATTTCCGAATGAAGTTATTTCGTACCAGTTTTTATATTTAGATTTTTCCCTATTTTTAATTATATCCTGAAAAGCCCAGAAATATATACCTGTATGATTAAACACGCCGTCGATTATTATTTTCATTCCCCTCTTGTGAACTTCTTCAATCAATTTAAGAAATAACTTATCTGCAGAAGTCCATTTCCATGTTGAAGGATTGTCCGGATCTTCCGAAGCTATTAACTTTTTATCACCTTCAGGATCAGGGCCGAAGTTTACATCAATATGATGATAAGTAGAAGCGTCATATTTATGAAGTGATAGCGCATCAAAAACCGGATTAAGATAAATTGCACCGACCCCTAATTTTTTTAAATAATCCAAATGATTTAATATTCCCTGTAGATCGCCGCCGTATCTTCTTTCATAAAGATGACGTCTAAAACCGCCTCCTAATTTTTTCTCCCACTTCGACTCGGCGAACCAATCACTTGTCCACCTGGTTACTTTCCAGCCTGGAATTTTCCTCCCGGCTTCAAGATCAACTTTGTCAACAAGAGAGGAATTGTTAGAGGTATCTCCGTCGGCAAATCTTTCCGGAAATATTTGGTACCATACAATACCCCTTGCCCATTCGGGAAATTTATCTTGTGAATAAATATTTTTCGATAAAACAAAACTTAATAGAAGGAAGAATAAAATGTACTTTATCCTTTTCATAAAGAAAATTCTCTCTTCATAATCGCAAGTGATTCTAAAAGAGTATGAGGATGATAACCGAGTTCAGTTTCGGCTTTAAGTGTTATTAAACCCGATTTTAAGGGCCTTAACGCCGGCTGGTTCAAATCTTCTGTTTTAATTGAAGTTATTAAATCTCTGTTAAGATTAAAAAAATCCGCTATTAAAAGAGTAAAATCGTAACGGGAAAGAAATTCCTTGCCGCCTATATTATAGATACCCTGTTTTCTAAATTCTATTATTTTGTTAATTGCTATAACAAGATCATCCAAAAAAGTCGGGTTATTAATTTGGTCGGTTACTATTCTTATACTTTTGCCGGAGCGAACGGAATTAATTACCCATCTTACAAAATCGGGTCTGCTGTCGGCAATACCGTATAAAACATTAGTCCGGATTATTGAATTCATCGATCCGCTTATCTTTAAAGCATTTTCACTTGCAAGTTTTGTTCTGCCGTAATATCCCAGAGGATTGGGTTTTGCAGTTTCGTTATAAGGCCCGTTCTTGCCGTCAAAAATATAATCAGATGAAATATGAACTAAATGCGCATCCAGCACACGGCAAGTTTCGGCAAGATATTCCACCCCCCTAACATTTAGTTTCCATGCTTGTTCACGTTCAGTTTCGCTTTTATCAACATTTGTATACGCAGCGGTGTTTACAATAAAGTCGGGACAAAAATCGAATACAGCTTTTTTAATGCTTTCCCTTTTTGTTAAATCGCAGCATATATATTCGGCACCTTCATAAACAGGGTCCGGTTCAATTGAGCAGCCGAGTAATTCTATTTTTTCTTTTTTCGAATAAAAGTTAATTACTCTCTGCCCCAGCATTCCGTTGGCGCCTACAACTAATATCCTTTTCTTAATTATATCTTGTGAATACATCATTCTTTAAATTTGAAAAATATTTTAGCTCTTTATAAGAAGCGGCACATCCGGCAGCGATGTTTGCTAAACTTAACGATTCATCCGGATTATTTGTTTTAATATAATGATAAAAAAATACTGCACCAAAAACATCTCCGCACCCGACTTGCCTGACCGGCAGGCAGGTCATTTTTTTGGATTCAATTTTTATGGATGATTTAAATGTCGAAATAATTTCTTTCCCGGTCATACTAAAAATTTTTGCCCCCAAAGCTCCTTTTGTAACAATTAAATATTTTACGCCGAAACTTAAAATTTCTTTTGCAATCTCCAGCTCATCCGTTTTTTTACTTATTGTCCTCAGTTCATTTTCATTTACCTGAATTATATCGACAGAAGACGCCCATTCGTTGAAAAACGGGATCAAACGAAATTCTCTTTTTAAGTTCTCATCCAGCCCTCGTGATAAAGTATGTATATCAATAAAAATTAAGCCTTTGTATACTTTTCGTATTTCCTTTATTTGTTCAAGACTAAAATCAAAGCCGGTAATCATGTTAATCAAAATGCCGTCAAACAAATTTAGGTTATCAAGATTTATATCCAATCCCTGCGAAATGCTTTCATACGTCTCACCGCGTTCTTTAAAATTATGCAGTGTCAAATATACTTTTGGTATCCGGTCGACAAACTTAATATAATCTTTTTCAAAGAAGTCGTAAACTTCTGAAAACAAGTTAAAGTTTTCTTTTTGTACTGCGGTATTTAGGAATATTTTGTCCTCTGGCTCGACAAAATTTTTTAAAGTTAAAGCAGTATAAAAAATACCGCCGGGTTTTATCTTCTCAATTCCTTCTTCATTTATATGATCCTCTACGGAATGTCCGGCAATTAATAATTTCATAATTATTTAACAATCTTTTTTTAAGTGATTATCGGCAATATGGCTCTTTCTACCAATGCGGATTTAAATATTAACAATAAATTACGTTATATTTATATTCTAAAATGGAAAAATTAATTTTAATCAAAATTACAGAAAATATGCCTTTATGAAAATAGGAATTACTTGTTATCCTACTTACGGCGGGAGCGGAGTAATTGCAACTGAATTAGGGAAAGCCCTGGCATTAAGAGGCCATGAAGTTCATTTTATCAGTTATGCGCTTCCATTCAGGTTAACAAATTTTGTTGAAAATGTGGTCTTTCATGAAGTTGAAATGAGCAATTATCCGCTCTTTGAATTCCCGTTATACAGTTTGGCTCTTGCAAGTAAAATGGTTGAAGTAGCCAATTATGAAAAGCTAGAATTATTTCATGTTCATTACGCAATACCGCATGCAACCAGCGCATATTTGGCTAAACAGATGCTAAACGGAAATAAAAGGCTTAAGGTTATTACAACCCTGCACGGCACGGATATTACTTTGGTCGGGCTTGAACCTTCTTTTCTTCCGCTTGTTAAATTCAGCATTGAACAAAGCGACGGCGTTACTGCGGTTTCCAGATTTTTAAAAGAAAAAACCATTACAAATTACTCCATTGAAAAGGATATAAATGTAGTACCGAATTTTATCGATACGGAATTATACAAACCCAACAAGGATTGTTCTTTTAGAAAACATCTGGCGCCCAAGGGAGAAAAAATATTAGTTCATACATCCAATTTCAGATTGGTAAAGAGAGTTCCGGATACGATAAAAATATTTGAAAAAGTTGTCAAAGAAGTTCCTTCCAAACTAATTCTTGTAGGCGACGGCCCGGACAGGTCGGAATGTGAAAGGTTATGCAGGCAGCTTCATTTGTGTGATCATATTAAATTTTTAGGCAAGCAGGACGGATTGGTAGAAATTTTAAATGCTGCCGATTTATTTTTAATCCCGTCGCAGTCGGAAAGTTTCGGCCTGGCAGCTTTGGAAGCAATGTCTTGCGGCGTTCCTGTTGTAAGTTCAAGCGTAGGCGGGCTTCCGGAATTAATCAAGCATAATGAAACAGGATATATTGCGGAAATTGGAGATATAAACAGAATGGCAAAATATGCTGTTGATCTCTTAACTAATGATAGAAAACATAAATTATTTTCAGATAATTCGAGGAAAAGAGCTGTCGAGACCTTCGATAAGTCCAAAGTTATTCCAATGTATGAAGATTATTATAAAAAAATACTAGATACTTAATATGATTATATATTGTGCAGGGTCAATTAAAGGTGATACTAAATATCAAAAATATTATAAGGAAATTATTGACTATTTAACTTCAATCGGCCATACTGCTTTATCTGAATTAAATGAAGGATTTAAAACCAGTGTTCCGCTGACTGAAAAACAGATTTTTAAAAGAGATATTAAATGGATTGAAAGCAGCAAGTTATTAATTGCGGAAGCTTCCGGGCATAGTTTAGGAGTCGGATTTGAAATAGCTTATGCTATTTACAAAAAAGAAATTCCGGTTCTAGCGGTTATTAATGAAAAAGCTGCCAATAAATCTGCAATGATTGTAGGATGTGATCCTAAAAAAATAACTGTAAAAAATTATTCCGAATCGGATGATCTTAAAAAAATTATTACGGACTTTATAAAAAAGAACGGCTAAAATAATTGACCGAGAAAGAATTTATTTCAGGCTGGACAAGAAAAATCGGGAAAGAAGGAATAAAAAAATTCCCTGATGATTTTGTTGGTAATATGAATTTGGGAGAGGTTGAACTGCCGGGTAAAACTTTATTTTTAGGTGAAGAATTTTTCGGAACATATGAAATATTAACTGTCGACGGGAATCCATTTCTACAGCTAAAAAATCACACAAAAGCAAAATATATAATTTATTCCAACCGCTTAAAGCCTAAAATTATCAAAATACCATCCTTAGAATCCGAAATTAAGTCGGCAGTTTCCAATTATGAAGACTATTTGGACGGCATATTGAAAAAAATAAAACAAGACTACACAAAAAACTTTCCGGATGGTAAAAATTCGATCGCTTCTGCAAATGAAATATTTAAAATTTTAAATCTTACCAGGTATTAGTTTAAGCTTGACGGAAATTAGTAATAATATTTTTTCTTATATAAGTTCTCTTTACGGAGAAATTGAAGCTAGGAATTTTGCTGAGTTCATTCAAAAAGAACCGACCCAGTATATTAGAGTAAATTTCATAAAGACCGATAAAGAAAGAATTTCCAAAATTTTACTCAATGATTACTCAATTTCTACAGAAGAAATTCCAAATCTAAATAATGCATTAAAAATAAAAAGCAAAAATGATATCCTCGGCAAAACAATTGAGCATATTCTCGGAGAATATTATATACAAAGCTTATCTTCGATGATTCCGCCATTAATTCTAGCTCCAAAGCCTGATAATGTTGTGCTGGATTTATGTTCTGCCCCGGGATCTAAAACAACCGAGCTCGGTGAAATGATGCAAAATAAGGGAACTTTAATTGCAAATGAAATTGCTCTGGATAGAGTAAAAATGCTTGTTTACAATATCGACAGAATGAATATTATGAACTCAGGAGCTCTTCATTATAAAGGAGAATGGTTAAGTAAAATTTACAGTGAACACTTTGATAAAATATTAGTCGATGCACCATGCAGCGGTTTGGGGATAGTCCAAAAAAAAGGCGAAGTTAATAATTGGTGGTCGCTGGAAAGAGCCGAAAGATTAGGTGATCTTCAGCTTCGATTATTAATTGCGGCAATTAAAATGGTTAAGGAAGGAGGCGAAATTGTATATTCGACATGTACTCTAACTCCCGAAGAAAATGAATTTATTATAGATAAAGTTCTGCAAAAATACCCGGTAGAGATTCAGGACATCGAATTGCCGGTAAAATCGAGAGAAGGATTCACATCTTATAATGGAAAAACTCTTAATCCCGAAATTATTAAAGCGAAAAGGATTTTACCTTGGGAAGCTGACTCGGACGGATTTTTTATTGTTAAACTAAAAAAAACCGGTAAAACAATTTCACCGGAAATGACCCCTCCTAAAACCGGTAAACTGAAAATACTTAATTATGAAAAGGCGGAGATAAAAAAAATTCTCGGCAATATAGAAGAAGAATTCGGTATAAGCAGTGAAGCATTACAAAAATTTAAATATCTGGTTAAGCGGAATGATATTTATTTTATAAATAGAGACTGGCAGGAAAATTATCTGGATATTTTCGAAAGAATCGGAACAAGATTCGGTATTATCGATAAAGCAGGAAAGATCATTCTGCATACACAAGCTGCTCAGGTATTACAAAATGAAATAAGAAGAAGGATTTTTCAAATAGAAACTCTTGATGATTTAAAAATTTATTTAGAGGGAGGCACAATTAAAAATAAAATAATTGAGACAGGACAGTGCGCTGTAAAATATAAAGATAAAATATTAGGTACGGCAATTGTAACTGCTCAAGGAATTAAGAGCAGATTCCCCCGATCAAAAAGGACTCAAGAAATTTTAATTCAATAATTACTTTTAACTTTTCACCTTTCACTATTCTCTTTCTCCTTAACATACCTTCTTTCCATTAATTCAAAAACTTTTTTCGATATTTCCCGCAGTTTAGGTCTGACCAATTCTTCTTTAACCGGAGTAAAGCATGCAATAATATATTTTATTTTGCCGTTATCGACTATACCGACATCATTTGTCCAGTAGCTCCACCAGCCTGATTTATGATAAAACATTGTATTATGCGGAAGACCGGCTGCAATTTTTGTAGTATCTAATTGTCTTCCCAGAAGCGCTTTTAACTGCATACTAACCCAGGGATTAACCAATTTTCCGGTATAAATTTTATACATAAAATCAGCGGCATGTAATGCACAGGTTTCCGTTCCTCGGACGGTTTTGTATTTAGGATCTTCATATTTCCTGCTTAAGAATTTTCTTGTAACTTCACTTCCATACCAATTATATTTATGTATGGTTGAATTAATACTGTCTCTTCGGGCAACATCAATTAGACAATTAGCAGCAGAATTATCACTTCGAGTTATCATCAAATCTAAAAGATAATTTATAGTAACCGTATCGCCTGCTCTTAGCAGTGGCCTCGGATCCCAGCTTATTTCCTTTACAGAATCAACATCGTTTGGAAAATGAACCATATAAGAAGTAGTAAGATAATAGTCGCCGCTGCTAATTTCTTTAAGAACTTCCATTGCCACATACATTTTATAAACGCTGGCAGGATAGATAAAATTATCGTAATTGACACCACCTAAAACCGGCTGTTTGTCATTTAAATCAACAACCGCAAAGGAAATTTGTTCGCTGCCATCATCTCCGACATAGAATGTGCTGTCCAGTCCGACAGACTTAATTATTGTTAGAAGTGAATCCGAAAAACTTTTATCGATTTTAAAATATGCAGGGACAACAATTTTTTGAGGAAAAGCTACTGTACTAATAAATATCATTAATAAAATTATATTTTTCATTTTATCACCCGTTGAAAAGATAAATAATAATTTTATCTTAAAATATTAATTTTTTAGAATTATTTGGAACAAAATATAAGTCATAAAATGAATATTCAAATAATAGGAACAAAAAGCTGCAGAGATACGCAAAAAGCCATGAGGTTTTTTAAAGAAAGGCGTATTCAATTCCAATTTAGAGATTTAAATGTAAAAGGAATTTCGGAAGGAGAATTAAATAATATAAGCCGGGCAATTCCGGTTGAAGAACTAATAGATACTAACGGGAAAGAATATTCCAATAGGAATATGCAATTTATGGTGTTCGACACCAGGGAAGAATTATTAAACGATCCACTTCTTTTAAAAACTCCCATAGTAAGGAACGGAGGTCTTGCAACTACAGGCTATAAACCTGAGATATGGAAAAGCTGGATTACTTAATTTATTTTCTTTATTTAACATTACTTGAAAGCTCTATTAAATAGCCTTCAAACCGACTTTCCTTTTTTTTATCTTTACTGAAATTATTTTTAAAAGATATGTACACAAACTTAATTGCCGAATTTAATAATAAACTTGACGAACTTAAAAAAATCAATATTAATCCGGTAGAGCCAGGATTTTCCGAAAGTTTTTTAAAAACCGTTGAAACGATTTTAAACTCACCCCAAAAGAATAAAATAGAATCCAGCGCCTGGCATGAATACCTGGATTTGACAAGACTGCCCGGTTTCATTGAATCATTAAAAAATATACAATTACGTTACCGCTGGGCGGAAACAACGTTTAAAGTTATCAAGCTTTCAAATTATACAATTCGCAATTTGATTGAACAAAGAGTGAGCAAACATGCCGAAAAGACTTTATTCGTTACGGTCGAAGGAGATGTTAAAAACGAACACAGCTACCGACTAATCGATACGCGGCTAAAAAAAATTGCGACTGCTTTTTTGTATGTAACGGATTACAAACCGAAAGTAGCAATTTACTCGGATAATTCTATCGACAGCGCATGTTGTGATTTAGCCTGTCTTGCTTATGATATTCAAGTTTCGCCGCTAAATACTCAATTTAATCTCGACATATTAAAATTTATCCATTCAAAAATTAACTTTAATATAATTGTAACCGATACGGACCAACGGCTGGAAATTTTGAAAACTTTAAGAGAAAAATACAACTTAAAGTTCGAAATATTTTTCACAGGCTCACTCCCAACCCGGGATGAAGAAGATATAATCCAGCTCGATCAAATTCTTTCATTAATAAGTCATAAGGATGTTTCCGGGGTAATAAATAAAAGAAACAAGCTGCAATTAAATGATGTATTAACCGTAATGTTTACATCGGGCAGCACCGGAATGCCAAAGGGTGTTGCATTTACTAATTACAATTTAATAACAAAAAGATTTGCGAGAGCAGCGGCTTTACCTAATGTAGGAAGAAATGAAGTGCTTTTATGCTACCTGCCTCTTTTTCATACATTCGGAAGGTACCTTGAAATGCTCGGATCAATATTCTGGGGAGGTACATATGTATTTGCCGGAGCTAATGATGTAGACACTTTAATGGCATTGATGAAAACAATACAGCCCACAGGCTTTATCAGTATTCCACTGCGCTGGAAGGAAATTTATGAAAAGATAAAAAGTGCCTCCGAGAACAATCTCTCAAAAAAACTTAAACATAATTACAGGTTTAAAGAGATTGTCGGAAATAATTTAAGATGGGGCTTATCTGCGGCCGGCTATTTGGAGCCCAAAGTATTTAAGTTCTTTAATGATCATAAAGTCGATTTATGCAGCGGATTCGGAATGACCGAGGCTACCGGCGGTATAAGCATGACTCTGCCGGGTGAATATGTACAGGACTCCGTCGGAATTCCTTTACCGGGAATTGAAATTAATTTTAGTAAAAATAATGAACTGCAGATTGCCGGTCATTATGTAGCCAGATATTTGGA
>CAZHBJ010000124.1:0-10377 GCA_964530445.1 uncultured Ignavibacteriaceae bacterium | reverse complement strand
CCTTTAAAATGGATGGATTTTATACTTAATATTGAACCTGTAATTTATGAGAGGTTTTTTGCAGGAATTTTCTCACCTGAAGAGGTATACTTCAAATTAAGAGCCGTTAAATAAACCCCGAAAACACTTTTTGCTTGAAATTGATTACTGTATATCTGGAGTAATAATTCATTTTTATTTAAATAATATCAAAAATTTGTATTAATCAGTAGTTTGTTTGATTTCCATATCCTTTGATAATTTAACGCCATTAATAATTACTAGTAGCCAGCCGATTAAAAAGCTTATTCCTCCAAAAGGTGTTATATATGCATATACTACTAAGCCTGTAACGGCGTATAAATAAAGCGAAAACGAAAACAAAATAATTCCGGCTAAAAAAAACATTTTACAAAAACGGAACTTTTTACTGCTGAATAATGCTAAAGCAAGCAGTACGGCGGAATGAACTAATTGATAAAGAACCCCGGTCTTATAAACCTCCATCATGTTAGGTGGAAGAGTTTTACTTAATTCGTGTGCACCGAAAGCTCCGAAAGCAACGGCAGTGAAGCCCGAAATACCTGCAATTATTATCCAAAGTTTTGTATCTTTCATCTTTTGGCCTTTTGAAATAATCTTCATAATAAATATTAAACCGACAATTTGGAATAAGTAAATTTAATCATAAGATATTAAATAAATTATTATATGAAAAATTTTGAATTAAATTCAGCATATAAACCTTCAGGCGACCAGCCTCAGGCTATCGATCAATTGGTGGAGGGTTTGAATAGGGGAGATGAATTTCAAACTTTGCTTGGAGTAACCGGCAGCGGTAAGACTTTTACCATCTCAAATGTAATTCAACAAGTAAATAAACCGACTTTAATAATCTCTCACAATAAAACTTTGGCTGCTCAGTTATATTCTGAATTTAAAGGATTTTTTCCTAATAATGCGGTTGAGTTTTTTATAAGTTATTATGATTATTATCAGCCTGAGGCTTATGTTGTCTCAAGTGATCTTTATATTGAAAAAGATTTTTCGGTAAATGAAGAAATAGATCGGTTACGATTAAAAACAACCACTGCTCTCATTGAAGGAAGAAAAGATGTTATAGTAGTTGCAAGCGTTAGTTGTATTTATGGAATAGGCGCCCCTCAGGAATATGCAAAACAAATAATAATACTGAGGAAAGGTGATAGTATTCCAAGGAAAAAACTGCTCCGTCAATTAATTGATATTCACTATATTAGAAACGATATAGAGTTCACTCGCGGCGTATTTAGAGCCCGGGGTGATGTAGTGGAAATAATTCCCGCATATCAATATGAAGAAGCTATCAGAGTTGAGTTCTGGGACGACGATATTGAAAAGATTTCAATTATTGATTCTGTTACGGGAGATATCATTAAAGAAGTGGAATCTGCCGCCATTTATCCGGCAAAGTATTTTGTTTCTAACCGGGAACAAATTCAAAAAGCAATTTACAGCATTGAACAAGAACTTGATGATAGGCTGAAGTATTTTCGGTCGGAAGAAAAATATCTTGAAGCACAGAGGCTAGAACAGCGGACCCGGTTTGATGTGGAAATGATGAAGGAGATAGGCTACTGCGCCGGAATTGAAAATTATTCCAGACATATGGATGGCAGACAGCCGGGATCACGTCCATACAATCTATTTGATTATTTCCCGAAAGATTATTTGCTCGTAATTGATGAATCTCACGTTACTATGCCGCAGTTAAGAGCAATGTATAACGGTGACAGGGCAAGAAAAGAAACTCTTGTTGAACACGGGTTCAGGCTTCCTTCGGCTTTGGATAACCGCCCAATGAAGTTTCAGGAATTCGAAGGTTTATTAAATCAAGTAATTTTCGTTAGTGCAACACCGGCCGATTATGAATTATTAAAAAGCGGGGGAGTTATTGTTGAACAAATTATACGCCCGACTGGTTTGCTTGATCCCGAAATTGAAGTACGTCCGATTAAAGGACAGATAGATGATTTAATCGGAGAAATTAGAATTAGAGCAGCTAAAGAGGAGAGGATACTCGTTACTACATTAACTAAAAAAATGGCTGAAGATTTATCCGATTATCTTGATAAAATAGGAATTAAGGTACGTTATATTCATAGTGATATCGATGCCTTGGAAAGAGTTGAAATCCTTAGAGATCTTCGAATAGGTGATTTTGATGTTTTAGTCGGAGTTAATCTTTTAAGGGAAGGATTGGATTTACCGGAAGTTTCTCTTGTCGCGATAATTGATGCAGATAAAGAAGGATTTTTAAGAAGTGAAAGATCGTTGATGCAGACCGCCGGCAGAACGGCGAGAAATGTAAATGGAAAAGTAATTATGTATGCCGATAAAATAACAGAATCTATGAGAAAAACTATTGATGAAACAAACCGGCGCAGAGCCTTGCAAATGGAATATAATATAGAAAACAAAATTGAGCCCAAAACAATTTATAAAAGCATGGATGAAATTCTTTCTTCGACTTCAATAGCAGATGTTAGGAAAAAAGAGGAAAAGGAAACTTATTCCTTCTCCAAAGTTGCCGAGCCTATTCTTAAGTATATGAGTGTTGATCAGAAAAAGGATTTAATTGAACAGTTAACGGAACAAATGCATAATGCAGCAAAGGATTTGGAGTTTGAAAAAGCAGCATCATTGAGGGATGAAATTAATAGATTAAAAAAAATGGTTAAATAGTTTTTTTAGGAGGCTACATCTTAAAAGATGTAATCTCCTAAAATTATTTTATATCTTATTACCTTTTGATTCTTTTTTCTCAATCATATCAATTGATCTTTGAGCACTTTCCGCAATTCTGAAATTCGTATCTTCTTTTACTATTTGTTTTAACAATGGAATAACGCTTTTATTTCCTACTCTGCCAAGTCCGTTAACGGCTATTAGTTGAGCAATCCAATAAGGATCTTTAGCATATTCACTTAATAATTTAATCGTCTTTTCTTTATTAACATCGTGACTTATCAAAAATACTATTGATCTTATTCTAATTGATTGTGGCTGACCGTAAGCTGAAAAATCGACAGCTTTATCATATGCTTTTACGGAATCGAGTTTACCCAATGCATTTAAAGCTGCGTTCCTTATTACCTGCCTGTAAGAATTGAGTTTGAATGCTTCGGAAATTAATGGTAAAGCATTTGCTGAGTCTACCGAAGCATAGGTTGTAATTGTAGCTGCTCTTACAAAGTAATTGTTTGCATTTTTAAATTTGTCCATTATTAACTTTGCTAATTTTGTGTCTTTAAATTTAGCCAGAGAATTAATTGCATTCACTTGTACTCTTGGATCTTTATCATTCATAGCGTAAATTAAAGCGGCTTCAGAAGTAGTATCGTTATTAAATTTTGATAGCGCAGCGGCACATTCTGCTCTTACACCCCAGAAAGAATCATCTTTTAATGTTTTAACAATTGCATTAACAACTTTTTCCCCTCTGTCCTTTTTTAACTGATCAACCGCCCAGATCCTCCCGGCAAGACTTGGATCGTTTTGTAGCTGATAAACCAGTTCATCAACTGATTTTTTAAAGTTTAACTCTTTTAGAAGGAAATTATCTTTATCGAAATTTACCATTAAAGGTTTTCCGGTTACATTAAATGTATATGAATTATGAAGCGAATCTACCCAAATTGTTTTTGTTAATTTTTCTGAAGGTGTAACTATGTAAATATCAACCGGCATTTTGTAAACTGGTGTTAAGCTGTCGATTTTTTGTGTCTGGCTTACAGTCAACATCAACTTACGGCTGGAATTATTATAAGAATACTTAACATCAAATTTCGGATGCCCGGCTTTATATAACCACTCTTTAAAAAACCAATCTAAGTTTTCACCGGTTGCTTGTCGTACCGCATCTGCAAGATCATGTGTAGTAACATTTTGAAATTGAAATTTGTGTACGTAATGTTTTATTGTTTTAAAGAAAAGCTGTTCACCGAGAACTCCGCGAAGCATATTTAATATATCAGCACCGCGGGGATAAATGTAAACGCTGAATACATCTTCCGACGAACGGTAGCGTTTGTAAATAGTTGATTGACGATGTCTGTTATCTGCTGCGACTACCTGTTTCTGGTCTTTCAGCATCTCATAAGCAAAATGATCATTGCCGAAAGCATGTCTTCCATATAGTGCTTCAAAATAAGTGGCAAATCCTTCATTCAGCCAGGTCTGAGCCCACGATCTGCAGGTTAGCAAATCTCCAAACCATTGATGTGCGGTTTCGTGAGAAACAAGGTCAGTTGTAGATACTTCAGGTTCTGCATTTTTATCATGAAAAGTATTATCGGTTAGAGTAATTGCTGAAACGTTTTCCATTCCGCCTGCAGTAAAATCTGTTACAGAAGACAAAGATAATTTCTGCCATGCATAATGATAACCCGTGACATCGGAAAAATATTTAAGAATGTCCGGTGTATGAGAAAAATTGGATTTGGCATCATTCACATATTTTGGTTCAACATAATAATAAATCGGGACATCATCCCACTTTGATTTTAAGATTTTATATTTACCGGCAACAATAGAATTTAAATAAACCACATGCGGCTTGCTTTCCACCCAGTAAAAAGTTTTAGTATGGCCGGATTTATTGACATCCGTTTTTTTAAGTAATCCGTTTGAAACAACCGTCCAATCTTCGGGAACAGTAGCAGTTAATGAGCTTGTGGAAAAATCATCCGGGTAATCATGGCATGGATACCAGTAGCGGGCATCTTCCGATTCGCTTTGACTCCATATTTCCGGAATTCTGTCCGGGTATCCTTTGTCCGGTTTAATAAAGAAAATTCCTTTTTTAGGTATTGTTGTATAATTTATTGAGTAAGTTAATGTATCGTTTAAACCGTAATCTTTATCTAATTTGATGGTAAGGATCTTTCCATCATAATCATATTTAAGATCTTTATTACCTAAAGTTACCTTACCGATTTTCATATCAACTGCATTAAGATGAACTGCATTGTATTTTACTCTTAACGGAACGATCTTTTCTGTGGCTACGCCTATTACTTCTTCATTTTTTAGATTAAAGTGAAGGTTCAGCGCAAGATTGATCATGTGAAATTCTCTGTTTGGAGCGTGCCGGATGGGGGGAAGCGGTTCGTTTGTTTGCGATTGACAATTAAATGTTGCTGTAAAAAATAAGAAAACAAAAATAAGTAATCCCGTATTTCTAAACATTATTATACTCCCTAGGTTAATGTCTAATTTTCAAATGCAGTATTTTATAATTTTAATAAACTTAAGATATAGGGAAATTGTATAGTTTGTTCAATATCACTTTTGTTTGGCTGGGATTATTTTAGGCAAAGAGGGAAAGTGTGATTTTATAGATACTTAACTCTTACCAAATTGTTGTTGATATAAAGGAAAGACAGCTTTTAATTCATAATTTGTTTTATCACCGGGATATATTACTTGTTCTAGGAATAATCCCGAAGGAGGCGCAGTGTATTTGGCCGGTTCGTTTGTTTTATTATTTAAGTAAAAATCAATATCCGATTTATTTTTTCGGCCTCTTCCAACTTCTACTAAAACACCTATTATTCTTCTAACCATTTTCCAAAGAAAGTGCGAACCGGAAATTCTTATAAGAATTAAATCTTCTTCTTCTTTCATCTGAAAATTGTTAATTAATACTTTAGTTGATTTCTCTTCATTGTCTCTATCCGCAAATGAGATAAAATCATGCATCCCTATAAGAAGCTCCGAAGCAGATTTCATTTTTTCAAAGTTTAAATTATCCTTAATCCACCAAACATAATTTTTCCCGAATGCCGTTCTTCTTTTTGAAATTTGATAAATGTAGCTTCTTGAAATTGCATCATGCCGGGCATGAAATTTCGGTTGACTCTTTTCAATTTCCAATATATTTATATCATAAGGAAGATTATCATTAAACTTTAGCTTTATTATTTCAGGAGCAATCATTGTTTTTGTTTCAAGATGAGCAACCTGGCATAGTGCATGTACACCGCTGTCCGTTCTTCCGGAACCCTGGATATCGCACCTGGAATTTTTAAATATTTCTCCTGCGGCTTTAAGCAGCATTCCCTGAATTGATTTGGCATTATTTTGTTTCTGCCATCCGCTGTATCGCGTGCCGTCGTATTCTATGTATAGTTTAAATCTTGGCAATAAAAACCTCCTAAAATCCCCAAAGGGGGACAATAGGCAATGTAATTTTGAAAATTAATTTTAAATCTGAATTAGTGAGATTTCTTCCTCAGCATAATCATCGGGTGTTTCGCACACGCGTATTTTTACTTTGTGAATATTTGGAGGAAATTTAACTTTCTTGATTTCATTTAAAAAATATCGAGTTATATTTTCAACAGTAGACTGAAAATCAACTAAAACCCTTTTTGAATTCATCTCTTCAAGAAATTTAATAACTTTTTTATCTTCTTTGTATGCAAGAAAAGCATGATCCATTTTATCAATCAAAGGCTCAATGGCATCTTTAAGATGATAATAATCCATTACCATTCCGTTATCCATTACATCTCCTTCAATCTCGACGAGCATTTTGTAAGAATGCCCGTGAATGTTTTTGCATTTGCCGAAATGTTCCGGTAATCTGTGTCCCATTTCCCAGTTAAATTCTTTAGCAATCTTCATTATACTCCCTTAGCTGTTGGTTCCCAAATAAACTTGTGCATTTGCAATTGAAACCTCACGTTTAACTTATCTTCCAAAATCCATTCTACAAGTCTTACCGGCTGAAGCATGCCGAACACAACAGAAAATAATACTTCGCATTTTCCGGTAAGCTTGTGCTTTTCAATTATATTTTTGGACCAATCATAATCTTCCTTGTTTCCTATTACAAATTTAATTTCATCTTCGGGTTTTAGATGATTTATATTAGCGTAGAGGTTCTTTTTTACCATGCCGCTAGAAGGACATTTAAGGTCCATAATTATTTTGACCCGCCGGTCAATTTCTTCAATAGAAAGACTTCCGCCGGTTTCAAGCATAACCGTATATCCTTTGTCACAAAAAAAACTCATTAATTCTAAGGTTTCTTTTTGAACCTGCGGTTCACCTCCGGTAATTTCCACTAATTTACAGCCGAATTTATTTACCTGTTCGAATATTTCATCAATATTTAGGTCTTTCCCTTCATAAAATGCATATTCCGTATCGCAGTATGTACACCTTAGGTTGCAATAAGAAAGCCTTATAAAAACGCATGGCAGCCCGGCATAAGAACTTTCCCCCTGAATTGAAAAATATATCTCGTTGACTTTTAGCATATTATTTTAGGTAAATTTGAACGTAGTATTAAAAACAGTAATTAAAATTACTAAACTTAGATTTGACATCAAACCGGTGAATGTCTATATTTGAGATCAATTTTTTATTATCTATTTAAAGGTTTTCTGAATATGGCAAATCACAAATCGGCAAAGAAGAGAATTAGAACGAATGCGCATAAACGTGAAATAAATAAAATTATTGAATCAAAAATAAAGACTACCGTGAAAAAAGCACTTGCTGCAGATGAAAAAGAACAAGCCGAAAAATTATATAAAGAAGCAGTAGCATTGCTGGATAGAAGCACTGCAAAAGGTAAAATTCATTTAAATACTGCTTCCAGAAAAAAAGCCTCTCTTACAAAACATTTAAATAGTTTGGAAACAACAAAATAATTTTTTCGCTAACTTACCCTTGTGTCAAATAAGGCTCTTTACCATTTAAAGAGCCTTTTTAGTTTCTCTCATAAAATAATCATCATAATTCTTCAACGGCGTCTATTCCTTCCGGCATAGGTAAATAAAATCTAATCGGCTGTATGGAACCGTCTCTTTTAATCAATTTGTCTACCCTTTTTCTTATTATAACACTATGCTCTATATGAACATCATCTTCAACCACGGATCCGAATATATAGCTCGTTCCTTTTATTAGTACGTTTTTTCCGATTCTTAAAGGATACTCGTCACTGCCTGTCATATTAACGCTGGACTCAATCCTGGAATTATCGCCGATTATAATATTCCCTTTCACTATATCTCCTGAAAGGAATTCAACGTTATCACCTATTAAAAAAGTTTGATCTTCAAAACAGGATAAATGTACATTCTGATGGACTATGACGTTTTTACCAAACACTATATTGCCTTTTGTATAAACGTTTTTTTCAAGTTCCAAATTGTAATTTAACTTAACTCCTTTTCCAATGTGCACACCTTTACCGATTTTAATATCAAGAGGGATATTCTTTTTATCCATCTCTATAATTTTTTCAACTACACTATCATCGATAAAAAAATCATCCGGGTCATCAATTGCGATTATATCTTTTAGCTTTTCATAAACTTTTTTTCTTGCTACAGCTTCCATTTCTTTTAAAACAGATTTATTATTAAATCCCATAACCACATATTGCTCAAGCGGGCTGATAGCTGTAACCGAATAACCTTTTTTGTTAAATAGCGAAATTAAATCAGTTATATAAATTTCATTTTGTGCATTGTTCGATGAAATTGAATTAATAAGTTCAATTAACTTTTTGTATCTAAATGCATAAACACCGGAATTAAATTCCGTATTTTCGATTAATTCTTTTTTTGAATAAGCGTAAGTCTTATTGTTGTATATAACTTTGTATGGCTTGTCTTCTAAAAGAGAAAGAATATCTTTATACTCCAAAATTTCAATTACTTTCCCGTTATCCATACCGGAAGAATTTCCGTTGATATCTTTAGGCTTTACTCTAATAATTCTTCCGTAAGAATTCTCTTCAGATTCCCCTTCGAAAATTCCGGTTAACACCATCATATCGCTGTTTGTCTTTATAAATTCATCTCTAAATCTTTGCATAGTGCCCGAATCGATTAAACCCATATCACCCGGAAGGACATATACAATTCCGTCAAAGAGTTTATCGTCAATTTTTTCCAATGCAACTTGTACAGCATGCCCGGTACCGTTTTGATTTGCCTGGTATGCATATAAAGTAGATTCTCTTTTTCCTACAACATCAACCACGTCTTCCGCTTTAATTCCAACAACTATAATTATGTTTATATCCTTAATACCGTTGCGGCAGGCATTATAAACCCGTTCCACGGTAGTTACACCCCATATCTTATGCAGCATTTTTGATTTTTGCGATTTGATCCTTTTCCCGTGGCCTGCTGCAAGAATAATTGCCGCCTCAGATATTCCATAATTAATATTGGAAGAAAGGTCTTCTATTTTTGTATTTATTAAATGATTTTCTTCTGTTTCCATCTGAAATCTCCGTTTAAAAAATATCGGTGTTGTCTTATTAAAAAAACTCTAAAAAAATATGAAAATACGTGTTTTATTTTATTTCTTTTTTATTTTTAAACCAATAATATAGGGCAATATTAAAGCCGAAGGTAAACCAAACCAGGGTAATTATTTCCTGATCTCCGAAATTATATTCCGTTAATCCGGAAACAAGAAAAGCTCCTACACAGCCCAGTAATCCAAGCGCATAAGAAGAAAAGAATGGAATTCCTTCAGCCTCTTTATAAATTTTTAAATCTATTTTTATCATTTTAAAAATCATATAACAAAAGGCAAGAAAGCCGAATAACCCTAGAATAACCAATTCATGGACAAAATTATTATGCATATGCCCTTGAATTTCTTTTTCATAACTATGTTTATATTTTCTAAATAGATTCGATAAATCAATATCGCCGACGCCGAACACCGGATGATCACGAAACATCTTGAAGCCGGCTTCCCATAACTCAATCCTTATAATATTGGAATGATTATAAAAATCGAATATGCTTAAAAGCCTGCTCCTTTTAACAAACGTAAAAAACAATTTGCCGTCGTTGTTATCAATAGACACCGGCTCAGAACTTAATTTAGCTTTTAAAAGAAATTCAATCTTATTTTCAACCGGATATTTAAACTCATAAAAATATCCGTCAGAATTTACGGCGAATAACCGGTTGTTTGCAAACTTCCAAGTAAAGAGTCTTTTGGGGGATTTTAAACTATCCAATAAAATTAATTTTGAAGTATCTGCGGAAAATAGTTTTAAGCCGTTTTTATCGGAAACAAAGATTTTATTATTAATATAAAAAATATGATCAATGTGAACCCTGTCGGTATATTTAATTATATTTTGTCCCGGCAGTCCGTTTTTAAGAGCAACTACCGATACATTAGATGGAGGTCCGAATAAAACCATTTTACTCGAGTCGACATAAATTTCCCTATATCCTTTAAGCTGTTTATATCTAACAGTGTCGTCTAAATTCAACGGGTTCTTAAAAATTGTTATTCCGCTGTCAGAATCAACAACATATAAATATTTATTCGCTATAGTATAATCAAAGGTAAAACCTGCAGTAA